>DAOTAV010000012.1:0-25237 GCA_035382785.1 Salinivirgaceae bacterium
TGGTAACTTGTGTTTTGGTGTATGGTCGGGTAGAGGTTTCCCTTTTAAAAGTTTGTTTTGTCTGTGTGTGAATTTTAAAATATTGGGTTGTTGTATGGACTTTTTCTGCCTGATAATTCAAATTTTCTGCAGTTTGTTCTAATTTTTGTGCATCAGCTGCATTGTTTTGAGCAGCTTGGTTAAGCAAACTGATTGACTTGGTGACTTGCTCACAGGCTAAGGTTTGTTCTTGGGTTGCAGCAGTAATTTCGCGAATCAGATGCAAGTTCTTCTCAACTAAAGGCAACGCTTGTGATAAGTTGTTGGCTGATTCTTCTGCTGCGTGGTTTAATCGCATGGTTAAATCTTCAATTTCTTTTGCGGCGAGAGCCGAACGTTCCGCCAATCGCCGTACTTCTCCAGCTACCACCGCAAATCCTTTGCCAGATTCTCCGGCGCGGGCTGCTTCAACGGCTGCATTCAGTGCTAAAATATTGGTCTGAGAGGCAATATCGCTGATAATCTTTATTTTCTCATTAATTTGATTGGAAAGTTCTTTGGTTTTTTCCGACGATTGTGCTCCTTCTCTGACATTTTTAGTTGTATTTGATGCATTGCTTTCGGCTACTTTGGAATTTTCGAAACTTTGCTGTATGTTTGAGGTTACCTCTTCTATTGATGAATTGATTTGCTCGATGGTGGCAGCTTGTTCATTGGCTGCTTCTGCTAGTTTCAACGCCGATTCTTTATATTCTTTACTTGTTAAATGTAGTGATTCGGAGTTGTCTCTTATTTCGTTTACAATATGTTGCAAATTTTCCTTTAGTGTTTGAGTGGCTAATTGTAATTTACCTATATCATTTTTTCGGAATCGGGAATCTATTTCAGTGGTAATGGTCAGGTTTCCTTCTGAAAGTTGTTGTATTTTGCTGACCGCTTCACTCAGAGGAGTCACAACACGTATTGAGGCAGTATAGAAGCAGATTAAACTGACTAGGATATTTACAAAGGTGATAATGATGTTTGGTAGTGTCTGTCCATCGAAATATTTGTATTTCATTCCTACCAGTAACATCAAAACCAAAAGGTTGATTAACCAAATTATTCCCATCTGAACAAATATTGATCCCTTAAAATATTTTGTAAGTAACCAATAGGCAGCAATAATGGCTAATGTTGCGCTGACTAAGTTGGAGATGACAAAATCCATAGCAAGTAGTTTTAACAGTTAGTAATTTCTGTTAAAATTATAACATTATTTCAATTAATAAAAGGATTGATGATTTTTTTTTGCCGTGCTTATTTGTTGAAAAAACTTTCTATGGTTTCAAGAACCACATTGAGCCTTAGGGGTTTGGTAAGATAGGCGTTGCACCCAGCTTCTTTGGTTTTTTCTTCTTCTCCCGACATTACATAAGCGGTTTGCGCAATAATAGGTACGGTTTGGTTGAATTCGCGAATTTTTTTTGTTGCTTCGTAGCCATCCATGATTGGCAACTTTATATCCATGAGAATAAGGTCTAGGTGCATTTTACGAGCAATTTCTATTGCTTCTTCTCCATTTTCGGCACGGATCACTTCAGCATTCGTTCTTTTCAGGATTTCCTGAATATAACGGAAGTTGATGTGTTCGTCTTCAACTACTAAGATCACCTTATCTTTCCAATCGTATTTTGTCATGCCGATGGTTTTCGCTTGTCCCTGTGATTTTGATATTGTAAAAATATGTTATTTACTCAAAAATTCAAATGTTTTTGACAAAAAAAATATCCGTTGGTTTATTCCTCCGTTTTCGATATTGAATTTTTATCGCATTCACATTCTTCGAAACTTTTATCGTACTGAATCATGGCTCGTTGACTCATTCCCATACTTGAAAATCCACCATCGTGATAAAGATTCTGCATCGTCACTTTTCTGGTTAGATCACTGAAGAGTGTAATACAAAAATCGGCACATTCTTCCGCGGTAGCATTCCCAAGGGGCGACATCCTTTCTGTAAAATCCATTAACCGATCAATTCCTTTCACACCACTTCCTGCAGTGGTCATGGTGGGTGATTGGGATATGGTGTTGATTCTCACTTTTTTATCGCGCCCATAGATGTAGCCAAAGCTACGTGCGATACTTTCGAGCATAGCCTTAGCATCGGCCATATCGTTATACTCAAACATGGTTCTTTGTGCCGCAATGTAGCTTAGCGCAACTACGGAAGCCCATTCATTCAATGCATCTTTCTTACGACAAACCTGTAAAACTTTGTGAAATGATATGGCCGATATGTCTAAGGTTTGATGATAGTATTCGTAATTAAGGTTGTCGTAGGGTATTTTTTTTCGAACGTTAGGCGACATGCCAATTGAATGGAGAATAAAATCTAATTTCCCGCCTAATGTTTCCATGGCTTGGTCGATTAATTTTTCCAAATCGGCGACATTGGTTGCATCGGCCGGGATAATCGTTGATCCTGTTTTTTCTGCCAGATCGTTGAGTTCTCCCATACGCAGAGCTAACGGTGTGTTGGTTAAAACAAAGGTAGCTCCTTCTTCGTGGGCTCGTTCGGCTACTTTCCATGCTATCGATTTATTGTTCAGTGCCCCAAAAATGATTCCTTTTTTCCCTTTCAGTAAATTATGTGTCATGGTTTGTTCTACAATTTTGTTTTATAGGTAACAATTTATTTGGATAAAAGTTCCTTTGCATTTTCAATAGCTGCTTGTCCCAGTTGCTCTCCACTTAACATACGGGCAATTTCAAGAACTCTTTCTTCCATCGATAATCGTCGGATTCGGGTGGTGGTTGTGTGGTTTTCTTCGGTTTTGTACACTAAATAGTGATTTTGAGCTTTTGCTGCAATTTGGGGTAGATGGCTTATGCTGATAACCTGCATTGTTTGTGACATGGTCGCCATGATTTTCCCCATTTTGTCGGCAATTTCTCCCGATATGCCGGTGTCGATTTCATCAAAAATGATGGTTGGTAAGGTTAGACGATGAGCGATTAACGATTTGATAACTAACATTATTCTGGACAACTCCCCGCCCGATGCAACTTTTGAAATATCGTCAGGTTCAATTTGTTTATTCGATGAAAACAAAAACTTTACTGTGTCGATTCCTGTGGGACACGGTTCTTTTGTTGTATGTTCTATACGAAATTTGGCCGATGGCATACCAAGGTTCTTTAGATTTTCTGCAATGTAGGATTCTATTTCGTGAAAACTGTTTTTTCGACGTTGACTGATTTCTTCAGCGCTTTTTCTCACTGCTTCAAGTTGTTGAAGTTCTTTTTTTCTGAGCGATTCCATTTCAAAGTCAAAATTTTCGACTTTGACTAACTCTTGTTCAAGATGTTTTTCCAGTTCGATTAATTCGCTGATTTCGGTTTTATGATGTTTTGCCAGAAGGTCATATAATAGACTGAGTCTCGACTCTATTATTTCCTGGCGTTGTGGGTCGAATTCAAGATTATCGTTGATTTTGGTGAGTTCTCGTAAGGTTTCCTGCAGTTCAATTTTATTGTTTTCCAACCACTGTTGTTTTTCGGAAAGCGACGGAATGAATTGGCTAAGACTGCCAAAGGTGTTTTCCAGTCGTTTCATACTTTTAATTATTCCTATCTCTTCATTGTCGAGTAGTTCAATTGCAGTGGTCAGTTCGGTTTTGATTTGCTCGCTGTGGGTGAGCTGATTCAATTCTGTTTCCAAATCCCGCAGTTCTTCGGCTTGCAGTTTTGCATTGTGTAACTGTTCGTACTGATATTTTATGAAATCTTGCTTCTCTTCTAATTGTTTTTTCTTCTCTTGTAACGATTTTATTTCATTTTGAATTCGGCTCAGTTCTGTCCATTGTTGATGGTAGTTTGCCAGTAAGGGTTGATTTTGGGCAATGATATCCACCATTTGCAGTTGAAATTGCGGGTCGTTGATATTTAAAGTTTGATGTTGAGAATGGATATCAACTATTTTTGTACCTATTTCTTTGAGAGTGTTGATGTTGACTGGGGTGTCATTGATAAATGCCCGCGATTTGCCTTGAGGTGTTATTTCCCTTCTAAATATGGATTCGTGGTCGTACTCGATTTGGTTTTCTTCAAAAATAAACTTGAGGTTGTAGTTTTCGAGGTTGAAAATGGCTTCAACCACACATTTCTGTTCCTGATTTTTGATAACGTTGGAATCGGCTCGGTTCCCCAATGCTAATCCGATTGCTCCTAATAGGATGGATTTCCCTGAACCGGTTTCTCCGGTTAAGACTGAAAAATTTTCATCAAATTCAATTTCCAGATTTTCAATCAGAATGTAGTTTTGAATGGTGATTTTTTTCAACATAGTCCGTTCGAATTTTCCTTTAGGGGCGTTGTTGTGCCATTATTCTACGGTATTTTTCGGCGTTGGCCGGGTCGATGGTTGTCATTATATTAACCGCTCTACGCTTTTCATCGGGAGTTGCCTCCGAAAAGATGGAGACAATTTCATCGGCCTTGGCGGATACGAATAACTGAATCAGGTAGGAATCGCTTCTTCGCTGGTAAATCGGTCGCAGAAGTTCAATGGCTTCCAATATTTCCTTTCTGCCTTGTTCGGGTTGTTGGGCAAGAACATCAAGCCCGAGCCGATGATATTTATAAAGAGCCATGCGTAGGGGCTCGTACATGGTGTTTAATAATTCTTCAATCACTGCCGCACGGTTTCTTCCGTTGTTCTCAAATGATCTCCAACCCGGTGATGCATCATTCTGTGCATTATTCACTACTCGCTCGGCAATCTCCAGAAACGCTTGGCCTCCTTTGGGAGAGAATGTTTCATAATCGATGGCCAGAGCCAAATAGGCATAATAAGTGAGCAATGAAGCCAGCGATCCTGTGCTCGAATTTATGTTAAACTGAATAGGGTCTCCTATCGTATATCGGAATTGAATTTTCTGGTCGTTAATATTTAATACGGGCGAATTATAGCTGGTCCCGTAGATAGGCCGTGTATAGGCAAATTGTAATTCTCCTTCATACTCATTGGAACCAACTTCTTTTATCAAGGTGATGGAAAGATTAAATTCAATACGTTCGTTGGTTTTAATTTTATGATTGGTGAAAATGGTGTTGTTATAGAATTCCAAAATTGCCTTTTGCATTTGTTCAAATTGAGTACGGTCGGACGATGGAATTTGAGTTGAGTTCAATTGAAACCTACAGTTGAGTTCCTGACCAGAAGAAATGGCCGCTGAAAATAGTGCCACTATGGTCAAAATATATCTAAGGAGGTTAAAAAAATATCTATCCTTCATTTTCTTGAATTAGTTTGTTGCTAAGGATTTCTTCCAGAATGTCGTAGGCGACTTCGGTTTTCGATTTTAATGGATAGTGTTTTATTTCTCGGTTTCTGTTGATTATTGTAATTTGATTGGTGGAATATCCAAATCCTGCTCCCGGATTTTTTAAGGAATTGAGAACGATGAGATCGAGGTTTTTCTTGTTGATTTTTTGGATGGCATTTTCCAGCTCATTATCGGTTTCCAAGGCGAACCCAACGATGAACTGATTCGATTTTTTTATTTTTCCTAACGAGGCTGCAATATCGGGATTGGGCACCAATTTTAATTCTATAGTGTTGCCGCTTTTTAATTTGAAGTCTGCTTTTGTTTCGGGGCGAAAATCAGCAACGGCTGCAGCAAGAATGGCTCCCGAACAATGGGGAAAATGTTCGGTTGCGGCATGAAACATCTGCTCGGCTGTTTGCACCTGAATGATGGTTCCGTGTTTAAGGGTGGGAAGAGTTGATACAGGCCCGGTGATAAAGACCACATGTGCACCCATAGATTCGAGGGCTGTGGCAAGGGCGTTTCCCATTTTTCCGGTGGAGTGATTACCTATAAACCGAACAGCATCAATAGGTTCGAAGGTAGGCCCGGAGGTTACAAGGATGGTTTGATGTTTAAATTTTTTTTTTTGATTGAAAAAATCGATTACGTGCTGCAGGATATGTTCAGGTTCTGCCATCCTTCCTTTACCTACTAAACCGCTGGCTAATTCGCCCTCTTCCGGTTCTACAAAAATATTCCCGTAGGATTTAAGAGTATCGATATTTTTTTGGGTTGCCGGATGGCGATACATATCCATATCCATGGCTGGAGCAATCATCACCGGACATCGTACTGAAAGGTAGGTTGTGAGCAATAAGTTATCGCATATTCCGTTGGCCATTTTGGCCATGGTATTGGCCGATGCCGGGGCGATCAGCATTAAGTCGGCCCATAAACCTAGTTCCACGTGACTATTCCAAGCTCCGTCGTCGTGTTTGAAAAAATCGAGAAGCACTGTATTTTGAGATAGGGTGGCCATGGTTACGGGGGTAATGAATTCTTTAGCAAGAGGCGTCATTACTACCTTTACCGTTGCACCTTGTTTAACAAGCAGCCGACAAAGCGTTGCAGCCTTAAAGGCTGCAATACTGCCGGTTATTCCCAAAATAATATGCTTATCTTTGAGCATCATTGCTCTTCGATTTTTTCTGCTTTGCGGAAGTAGATTTTGTCTTCTTCAAACTCTTTGATTGCGATAGCTGTTGGTTTGGGTAATCGCTCGTAGAATCGCGATACCTCAATTTGTTCTCGGTTTTCAAAGATTTCTTCCAAATTGTCTTGTTGATTGCCGAACTGTTCAAGCGTTCTATTGAGCTCTTCTTTCATCTCAATAGCAATCTGATCGGCTCTTTTGGCTAAAATGTTAATGGCAGCATACGTGCTTCCCGCTTTTTGTTCGAATATTTCCAGATCTCGGGTTTGGGTGTTGCTAGCTGCTGTAACTTTTTTAAAATCCATAATTATTAAGTTTATTGTTCTCGTTTGATGGCTTTGATACAATTCGTGTAAATCTTCTCGGCTTCTTTGGCATACTTGCTATTCGGATATTCATCAATAAAAGCATAATACTCATTGATAGTGTCTTGAAACCGTTCCATTTTTATTTCATCGATGCTGTTTTTGGCAAGCAAATAGCTCGATCGAAGGATCAAATAAAGAACTTCTTCTCGAAGATCTGATTCGGGATAATCTTTCAGTGTATTTTTAAACGATATGACGGCTGCTTTATAATTCCCTAATTGGTAGTATAATCGTGAGTCGTAGAAGGATTTCTTTTCAAGTCGTCTCTGGAGATTTTTTTTCATCCCAAGGGCTTCCTCCAATTTGTCGGAAGTTGGATAGCGATTTACAAAATAGTCTAGGGCTTCAATAGCTTTTATAGTATTGCTTTGGTCTAGATTATAGCGTGGGGATTCCTCAAATAAACATTTGGCAACCATGAAATCGGCTTCCTCGGCTAAACTATCGTTGGGCCATGTACGAGAAAATGTTTTAAAATAATGAACCGCAACCAAAAGTTCTCCTAAATTGTATTGACAATAGGCATACATATACATCATCCCTTTGGCCATTTCTGTGCCTCTAAAAATAGGCAGTAGATCGCTGAGTAGTGCTTCAGCTCTGAACCAGTCTTCTTTTTCGTAATATTTTTTTGCCATTTCATATTTCCAGGTATAATCTTTTGATTTCAGTGCTTTCTGGAAATCGGAACAGCTGATAAAAATTATTGTAGAGACGGCAACGAGAATGGCGAAAAGTTTTTTCATTGGTGTTAGAATGCGCTTTGCGGATGATTTTGTTTTGACCTGCAAAGATAACGAAACTTTCAATATGTTAGTATTCTATCCCGATTTAATTCTCCTTTTTGTCTCACCACTTGGGTTTATATTCCTGAGCAGGATGGTCTGACGTTAATCAAAAGAAACGTATGGTTTGAGTTTTTGGGCGGTTGTTTGTCCAATTACTTTGTTTTTTTTCAATTCATCGAACGATTTTATGGTTTTTGCAAAATTGCGGTAGCGTAGGATCGTTTCCACTTCTGTCTTGGTTAAATAGGGATGTCGGATGAGTTGCGAAAATTCTGCTCGGTTTATGGCAATCCGATTGATTTGAAGGGTATCAATCCAACACACACCTTTTAGTTTTTCGATGGTTGTATCCGGTAAGTTATCGATTTCGGTGAGTTGCCGAAACGAATAATATCCTCCGAGACGTTTTCTGTAGTATAAGATTTTCCCGATGGATTCTTTGTCAATCCCCGACACTTTTTTCAGTTCGTCGAATGAAGCCGTGTTTAACTCCACCTGAATTAAGTGAATTTCTTCTTTTTCTATTTGGGTGATTACTATCTTGGGTTTCATTTGTGCGAAAGCAGCAGAGTCGATATTGTACAGTTTCATCAAGTCTTCGGGAGTTTTAAATCTTCCACCTTTTGCCACATATTTGCCGATGGTTTTTGCAATATTTTCAGGTACTCCGATGGCTATCATCTTTTCGTAGGGGGTAATATTGGGGTCGAAGGTTTCGCTTATCTGAATCTTTACCGGCTTCGTCGATGATTTTCCATCCATAGTTTTTTCAGGAAATTGACAATAGGGGACAAGCAAGGTCAGAAGCGAATCGTCCATTCCATATAATTTTTTGAGATCAGCTTCCGACTTGAATATTTTGCCCTGCTCTTTTAGTTTTGTTATAGAAATCGCAACTCTCTTAGGAACTCCTTTAGCTAAAAGCGTGTCGTAGCTGTCGTTGTTAGGGTCGAAGGGTTTTAGTTCAATGGCATGCGAGTCATCCTTTCGACTTGGGGGATTTTCGGTTTTGATGTTCAATGTGTCAATCTGTGGAATTTTGATTATGTTGACAAGAAAAAAATTGTTGTAGAACAAGTCATAAGCCAATATGGTCATGGTAATAAACCAAATGGCTATCAACGCTCTTTTTTGGCCACGAGTGTATGAATTGATCTCTTTGAACCACGACATAATTTTGTCGTTAGTTTATTTAAAAAAACCGATAGAACTCAGGAAAATCATAAAAATTGCAATCGGTGCTAAATAGCGAATTATCAGGCGATAGGTTTTATAAAAAATATTCGTTTCAGGATTTTCTACTCTTAATTGATTTTCAATAATTTTCGGATCCATAATCCACCCGACAATTATCACGATCAGAAGTCCTCCTAACGGCAACATAATATTGGATGTAAGATTATCGAGAAAATCAAAAAATATTGCGTTGCCGGATGACAGACCCTCGATTGGGACAAACGAAAGAGTCACAAAAACGCCAACTGCCAACGAAAGCAAGCCTCCCCAAAGGGTTGAAGCCTTTCTGGTAATGTTCAATTCTTCGCAGCTGTAAGCAGTAATTACTTCTAGAAGTGAAATGGAACTTGTCAGTGCGGCAATGACCAGTAAGAAGAAAAATAATACGGCGAAAATTTGACCTCCGGGCAAGGCGTTGAAAACTTGGGGTAAAACACCAAATACCAGTCCCGTTCCTTCTGCCGGATTAAGTCCCATAGCAAACACAGCCGGAAAAATGGCTATTCCGGCTAATAAGGCTACAATTGTGTCTAATACTGAAACCTGAATGGCAGTTTTTGTGAGATTTTCCTTATCTGAAAAATAACTCGAATAGGTTATCATGGTGCCCATTCCCAAACTGAGCGAGAAAAAGACTTGTCCCAAGGCATTGAGGATTACTTGGGTATTTATCGCTGTAAAATTAGGAACGAACAGAAATTTTAATCCTTGTATTGAGTTTGGAAGAGTTACGGAACGGACACACAAAATTAAAAGGAACAAAAACAATAATGGCATTAGAAATTTTGTATAGCGTTCAATCCCCTTTTCAACACCTAAAAGCACTATGCCTACGGTGATGATCATAAATACGGCTTGCCAAAAGAGTGGGGCATATCCACCGGCAATAAATTGTTTAAAAACTAAATTAATTTCTTCGGGTGATAATCCGGCAAAGACATTTTTTACCGAAAGATAAACGTAGTGCATAGTCCAGCCGGCAACCGTACTGTAAAAAGCAAGGATCAGAAAGGCAGCAATGACCCCCATGATTCCGACAATCCCACCGGTGGCCGAGCGTGAGGCTTCTTTTAATGCTCCAACCGGGTTTTTATGACTGCTGCGTCCAACAATGAATTCTGCCATCATGATGGGAATCCCAATGGCAATTAGGATAACCAAATAAATCAAAAGAAATGCACCGCCTCCGTTTTGCCCGGCTTCGTAGGGAAATTTCCAGATATTTCCAAGGCCTATTGCAGAACCTGCGGCTGCCGCAATGATTCCAAATGTGGTGGCAAATGATCCACGTGTTGTTTTGTTGACTTTTCCTTTCATAATTCAGAAATTAAAATGGGTATCCAATACCAAAATGATATTGTAAATCGTTTCTAGTGTATTTGCGTGTGAATGGTATCCATCCTTGATTGTCGTTGTTTGAAGGGTCTCGAACCTTAAAGGCTGCATCTACTCTGACTACAATGAAATCGAGGTCAATGCGCAATCCAAATCCGCTACCAACAGCAAATTGTCGATAAAAACTGTCGAAATTGAATTTAGCTTCGGTTCTTTGTTCTCCCTTGTTGATCGACCAAATATTTCCTGCATCGACAAACCATGCTCCTTCGATCAACCAGAACAATGGAAATCGGTATTCGAGATTGCCTACGATTTTTAGGTTTGCCGTTTGATTAGGATAGAAGGTTGTGTCGGAGAAAGTTCCGGGTCCTAGACGACCAATTTGCCATGCCCTTACATCCGATGAGCCTCCGGCTGAATATTGTTTTACAAACGGCATACTGCTAATGTTTCCATAGGGTTTCCCTATCCCGGTAAAAAAACGGTAAACTAATCGCTTTTTCTGTGAAAAAACTTGGTAAAATCTAACATCGAAATCAATTTTGATGTATTGAGCAATTTTTGTTTGAGGGTCAATTACATAGCTTCCTTCGTGGGTTTTTATTCCCAAAAGCTTCATGCTACTTGTGGTCAGATTTCCCGCCGATTCAAGAGTGGTTCGAATGTAGTGGTAGCTCCGATTCTTACGCAAAAGTTGATTGCTATAAACTAGCGAGTACCACGATGAGGCAATAAAATAATTATCAAAGTCTTTTATTCTAGCCGCATTGGCTTGAAGGTAGTTGGGATCCATGGTTGGGAAACGAACCGAATTGAGTTCTATGGGTATAATCGTGTGGCGTATGGTTTGACTCCCTTGCCAAAAGTAGCCAAAGTTGCCGTTCATGATGGTTCTCGTATAATTTGGATGATTTTGAAAATTATAACCTATGTTGGTTGATGTTTTGGGGTGATATTTTTTATAAAAATAGTCTTTTGAAAAGGGAAGGAAAAATTTAGGGAAATCAATACCCACTTCAGCACCGTACTCGTATGAGTTAAATTTCCATTGATTTATTTCTGCGTCGCTTACGCTTTCATTAACAATTTGAGCTGCTGCTTTTATTTTTGTATTAAACGTCTCTGCTCCATGAAATATATTTCGGTGCTGATAACTTAAATTTGAACCTAATTCGTAGGTTTTCCCGGAGTTTGAAGCTTCCAGCTCAATGGTATAGGATTGCACAATATATGGGGTTAGTTGAATCTGACAATCAATAGCATAAGCGGTGTCGGCCAACGGCTCCACAACTTGAAAACGTATATTGCTAAGTTTGAAAAATCCGATAGAATTTAAAAATCGGTTGGTCTCTTCCACCTTCCTTATATCGTATCGATCACCATGAGCAATCGAAAATGTTTTTAAGATTAAGTCAGGATCTATTTTTATTTTGCCTTGATGAAGAAAATAGAAATTTTTATAGGTTATCGTATCGAACGAATTCATATAGTTTTCCCCCTCGACAATTGCTCTCTTGGGATCAAAATTTGGAAAAATGTAGATATTACGAATATAACAAGGTTTAATGGCTTGCTCATTGGGAATTAGTTCTCCACTGGGACGCAATGTGAAACCGATGTTGGCAGTAATTTCCACCTGAAAAGGAGTTTCAGTTGTGTCGGCAGTATAATTGATCGCATTGGTGGAGAAATTGTAAAAACCATGCTCTCTCAGTGTTCTTGTAATTCGTTGCCGCTCTTTGTCGAACATTTCAATGTCGAATAATTCATTTTTTTTGATTAGCGACGAGCTTGTATCGGGGAGAATTATATCGGCTATAGCCTGCGATGCAATATTATATTGAATTCTCCGGATAGTGTAAGGTTGATTCAATCTGACGACATAGTAAACCGTGGCCATTCGGTCTTTAACCACTAAACTATCAAATACTTCTGCATTGTAGTATCCTTTGTTTTCAAGATGGTTCTTAATCTGTGAAATAGACTTTTGTGTAAGAAATCGGTCGTAAATCACCGGAGGTTCGCCTACGATTTTTCCAAGCCAGTTTAATGGACCTTTATCGTTTTCGTTGCAAAATGTGCTGTAAAAATATAGATGAAAAGGGAAGAGTTGAAACACTCTTTTATTAGGTTTTTGTTGAATATAGATTGAAAGTTCATCGGTTTTTATCGATCGGGAATCAATTCTTACTGCGTTTTTGTGTAGAAGGTATTGATTTTCAGGAACAAATCGCGTGGGGCTGCAGGAGTACATTAGCATCCCCACAAAAAATAAAAAAGCAAGTTTTGGTTTCGACCAATTGCTCACGTCGGAATTTGTATATTTGTTCGCGTAAAAATAGTGATTTTATTATTTATTACTACATTCATAAAAAAACTGACCGTTAATGCTCAGCAGTACCAAGATAAAACTGATCCGTTCGTTAGATAAAAAGAAAAAGCGCATCGAAACGAATTTGTTTGTGGTGGAAGGTGAGAAGATGGTTCTGGAACTTTTTAATTCTAGCTTCAAGGTTCGGGAACTTTACCATACTCCCGATTTCATTCCCCCCGCTACTCAAGCCCCTTGTTACACTATTTCACAATCGGAACTGGAGCGAATCAGTTTTTTAACTACCCCTAATAAAGTACTTGCCATTGTTGAAATTCCTAAAAGTGTTGAATTTGATTATTCAAACCTTGGTCTATCCAACGAGCAGCTTTTTCTTGGACTTGACTCAATCAGCGATCCGGGCAATTTCGGCACTATTTTACGAATTGCAAACTGGTATGGGGTGGAATATCTCTTTTGTTCGCCTCAGTGCGTTGATTGTTATTCCCCTAAAGTGGTACAGGCTTCCATGGGAGCAATATTTCGTACAAAAATCATTTATTCCCCTCTGGAGGAGGTGATTATGAATTTACGTCAAAACGGAAAGGTTTCCATTGTATCTTCGGAATTGAGCGGAAAATCTTTATATACATTTTATCACAATTCACCGCTGTTCTTAATTTTGGGGAACGAAGCCCATGGCGTTAGCCAATCGGTTTCCGCTCTTTGCGATCATCGTATTAAAATTCCCTCGTATCCTCCCCACAACACTACTATGGAGTCGCTTAATGTGGCGATTGCCGCCGCTGTTTTTTGTTCCGAATTCCGCCGTAGGTTATCGATAGAACCTTAAATCGATCTCCTGCAATTGTCGATGTAATCTTTCCATGCTTGTCGTATCCGGAGCGATATTCATCGAGCTAAGTAATTTACCTGCTTCAATTTCCACCGGGCTTTTCCGATAGGTGTGTTGATGGCTGTAGTTTAGAAATTTAACAACCTGAAACGCATCAAACTTTTTGTAGATACGCTTCACAAAAGTGTTTTCCAAATTGCAGTTCCTTCGACATTCTTCAATTTTTTCTATAAAGTGAGTTTCAGTCCAAAAATCGCGCAAGGATTTTGGAGCTTGCTCTATAATTTTTGTTGTCGGGATGGTTGCATCAAACATATTTCGGATGTTTTCGATAAAATATCGTACCTCCGAAAAACTTTCCCGACAATAGGTTTCATACTGAAGGTCATTTTTAATAATTTCTTTCAATGCCGGGCCGGTGCCAAAAATAATCCTATCCGATAGACGGGCTTCAGGAAAAACCATTGCCTTGGTTGCCACTCGAGTTCCTCCCAAAGGAAATATTTTGTTCAGGAAATAGAAATCTTCGCCGGCATTTTTCGAATTCATGCCGCCTTGCTCGACGTACACCGAAGCTCTGACTCCAAACGCAGAACCAAGAGTGTGATAAGGCCATGGCCACCCTATATGTTGCAGTGCCAGACGATAATAAAATAAATGCAATTCATAGAGTATTATGGCTTTGCGTTGTTCCATCGGAAGTACAGCCTTGGGATGTTCAAACGGGAAAACGATTTGTCTTACCGTAGATTTTTCAAACAATCGTTCAGCTTCGGTCAGATAGTTTGAGCTTACCATCGTGTCGGCATCGAGAGAGAGAATAAATGCCTCCGGGTGTTCTGTTTTGTTGAAAATCTGTATGGCATAGTCCATACCTGTTTTTCGTGCATAGCCGGCTCCGGTTTTTTTCTTCTCCACTGCTCCCAACCAAAGGGGAATAACCTGTAAAAAACTACTTTTATTATTGGCGGCATACGATTCAAGCTTAGCAAACAACAGTCGGTGCTCGTGTTCCTCTTCCACTGCTTTTGAGGCAGGAAAATTCACCACCACAATCACGGCATAGTGTCCTTTGGGCTGTAAACATTGGCATAACGAGTCTAATGTCACAAAAACCTCGGGTTCCGAATAGCATGGAATGACAATAACCCCCGATAGGTCTTTATCGAGGGTTATCGAAGGAAATAGTCTTGGTTGTTTCGACAAATAGACATCGGCAAACGACATGCGTACGATTCTATTTCTTTTGTTCCTTGTATTGAAGATTTAAACCTTCAACAATCTCAGAAGTAATGTTATAAGCAGGGTTTCCGTAGAGTATAGTTCCATTACCCGTGTTGGTAAGAATTAAATCATAGCCGGCAGTGCGGTTATAGGTTTGGATATAGTTTAAAATGGTGTTATAAAGCTGTTCGTTTAGCTTTTGCTGTTCGGCTAATAGGTCATTCGTGAGCTTTGACTCCAACTTGTCAAGGTCTTCTTTTTTTCGCAATAATGATTCCTGCTGTGCTTTCATGCTTGTTTGCGACAAGAATCCTCCGCGCTGAACCTTATCCTGAAATTCCATATACTCTTTTTCGAGCGCTTTGGCTTTTTGAGCGTATTCAGCTTCGCTTTTTTGTCGTTTCTCCCCAAACGAAGAGTTGAATTCAATGGCTTGTTCATATTGCAACAGCACCGAATCGATGTTAACGTAGGCAATTCGGGGAATTTGACCGGTGCTATCCGTTAACGCTGCTTTTTTCGTAAGGGTATCTTTTTTTTCTTGTAGCCCGTATCGGTCAATGAATAACCATAGAACCAAAACTAACAAAACTATCGGAAGAATATTTCTGATTTTTTCCATGAAACAACTGTTTTACTGTTTTCTTTTTGCAAAGAAAAGAAAAATTACTAAAGAAAACAAACCCGAAACTATCCCAATAGGAATTCCCACTGATGAGGGAAAGCCCATCCCTCCCGATTTTAGAGGGGCAACCATCAGATAGCTAATGCAAACAATAGTTAAAAAAGTTGCCGGAACCGACATCAACCAATGTCTTTTATTGTTCTTTGCTAAATATACGGCAATGGTCCATAAAACAACAACTGCCAACAATTGATTGGATATTCCTACGTAACGCCAAACGGTTTGAAATTCATCTTTAAATTCAAAGGTCAGGACCATAGCCACCATAAAAAGGGGTATGGAGAGAAGCACCCGGCTGAACAGTTTTTTTTGCGGCACCCCGATAGCATCGGCAATAATCAACCTTGCTGAACGGAAAGCTGTATCGCCGGTGGTTATCGGACAGGCTACCACACCGATTATGGCCAGCGTTGCGCCAAACGTTCCCAACCATTGATGGCTGATGTAATTAACCACCCACGAAGGGTCGGCTATGGTGCGATTAGTTTCGGAAATAGGAGAGGTCAGTACCCGATTTAACGATTCCACTCCTCCGAAAAAATTCATTGCCACCGTTGCCCAGATTAAGGCTACAATTCCTTCGGCTATCATTGCTCCGTAAAACGCCGGCCGACCATACTTTTCGTTAGTTAAACAACGTGCCATCATCGGCGATTGGGTTGCGTGAAATCCCGAAATTGCTCCACACGAAATAACAATGAACATCATCGGAAACAGAAGGTTTTCTTCTGAATCGTGATGAAAGTTTTTAAAACTGCCAAGACTCAATTCTTGCAAATGAAGGGTTCCATCCATCGAATGATAAATCATCGCTCCTAAAATCCCTAAAGCCATGATTAGAAGTGTTCCTCCAAAGAATGGATATAGCTTTCCGATGATTTTATTGATGGGAAGCAACGTGGCTAGAAGATAATATGAAAAAATGATATAAATCCACCACAGAATGTTTCCGCCGGTTAACCCGTTTAATAGTTTTGCCGGCCCACTCACAAACGCCACACCAACAAATATCAGCAATACGATGGTGAAAATTGCCAGCAATGGACGTGCGTATTTCCCAAGATATTTCCCAACTAACTCCGGAAGACTTAATCCGTTTTCCCTAAGACTTAGCATGCCTGAAAAATAATCGTGCGTTGCTCCCATGAAGATGCAACCAAACACAATCCAAAGGTAGGCCATCGGACCGTACATTGCCCCAAGAACGGCACCAAAGATAGGCCCCAATCCGGCGATGTTCAGAAACTGTATCATGAAAACTTTCCACAGTGGCATGGGTACAAAATCCACCCCGTCGTTGATTTTTACTGCCGGAGTTTGACGATTGGCATCCACCTCAAAATGACGCTCTATAAATTTCCCGTATAGGAAATAGCCTAAAATAAGCATCAATACACTGATTAGAAACGTAATCATAACCCATTTTTTTGCAAAGGTAAATATTTGTTGTCTTGATTTTAATTTCAACCTCGTTTTTTCAATGTCCAAAACCTAAGTAACTCACCTTTTTCTTAGCGCCCGAAACTCCGGAACTAATCATCGTTTGTAGGCTCTTTTTGGGTTTAATTCATTTCATTTTCATAAAAAACGGTTTAATCGTTGCATAAATGTTAATTTTGTGCGATGCAGCTTTGTTTTATGAAACCCCATCGTAAGCGCTTCCGGAAAATTTATGTTGAAATTACCAATCGCTGTAATTTGCAATGCTCTTTTTGTTCTCTATCGCAACGACAGCCCAAAAATATGTCGCTTGCTGAGTTTGAAACTATTGCCGTTCAAATTGCCCCTCTAACCAACGTAATTTATTTGCACGTGAAGGGAGAACCCCTACTGCATCCTCAACTTCCTGCGATTTTAGACCTTTGCCTGAAATACCATCTGGAAGTGGTGATGGTAACCAATGGAACCCTGCTCCACGCGGTTGAAGATGTTTTGATTTCTCATCCATCGTTACGACAAATCAATTTCTCGCTTCATTGTTATCACGAGCTTCCTTCAATCGTGCTCCGGCAGCAATATCTCAACTCTGTTTTCGCTTTTGTGCAGCGCTCTTTACACGAATCTACCGTAACCATTTCTCTGCGGCTTTGGAACTTTTTACCCGACGATACCGCTTCTACGATTCAACTAAATAACGAAATCATACAGGCCATCAACCGGCAGTTTACCCCACCCGACGATTGGCAGCACCAAATCGCATCACGCAACGGTATTCGTTTGTCCGATCGGCTATGGATCAACTCCGATTATCGTTTCGATTGGCCTCAACTATCGGGAACAGCGATTTCCACCAACGGAACCTGTGACGGATTACGCAATCAGATAGCCGTACTTTCTAATGGAACTATTGTGCCCTGTTGTCTCGATACCGATGGAATTCTTGCTTTGGGAAATATCTTCGAACACCCCCTTGAATCGATTTTGAACAATTCGCGCACTCAAGCTATTTTACAAGGTTTCCGCCATGCAAAACGCATAGAGCCCCTGTGTCAGCGTTGCACCTTTTTTTCTATTAAGCAGAAATCACCTATTTAGATCATACCCCATAAGCGATGTTTCCGGATTCAATCCTAAAAGTTTATTATGATTGGATCGAACCGTTTATTTCGATATTCCCAACCCATTGGCTTTGCGATATCAACGAGCTGTCTTTTCCCTGCACGGGAATATTGCTCAGGGCAAAAATAAAAACACTATATGTGTCAGAATTTTCCGAGCAGGGAACATTAACGGAAACCTTTTTCTGAGAACGGGTTGCAGCTCCTAAAGAGTAATAGGCGTAGTGATTTTTTCGGTTGATAGCCACGGCTGCAATCAGGTCGTTTCTAATCGATGTTGAATCGGTTTCATCAAAATCCCATTCGATTACCACTCCGCAGGTTGCTGGTTCAATTCGCAGGTTTTCCAATCCCATTCGGGTACCCTCACTGAGTTGCAGCCATGTTTCAAGGTTTTCACGATTTTCGCTTTGTCGGAACGCATTTAAGTTTACCGACATTGCCTCCTGAAAAGCTGTCCGTACATGTGCCGTTTGACTAAAGCCAATCTTTACTATGGGTTTAACCTGCTGCATCAGCTTCATAACGTGGGCAAAGGCCTGTTGTGCTGCCTGAGCTTTTTCGCTTGTTTTTTTTGTTCGCTTTCGCGGCATACTCCGTGCAATGGTCTTTCCATTCATGCTGTAAAGCACAATCGGTCCGAGTTTACCGGTTAAGTCCACAAGTGATTTTTGGTTGTGTTGTGCCATCGTATTTCAATTTAGATTCTTTTGTTCAGATTTTAACCAACGTTCATTCTTAAAGCAAATTTAAACAAATTTTCTACGTATTATATACGTAATTCAATATTTAAAGTTTGGTTAAAATACGTATAAAGTTCGTATAAAGTTCGTATAAAGTTCGGTTAAAGTATGTTTAAAATTGAAAGATGATTCGATCATGATTGAATTCAGGTGTAAAAAGTTTTCGAAAGAGATTCTGCCTATACAAAGAGATGGTAGCAATGTGTCGGATGGATTACCGACAGACGGTTAGGCCGACAGATTGTTCCGGAAGGTATTTAGGATGAAGGTGTTTATTTTTATTTTGCTTGGCGATAACCCTCGAAGAAAAGGCGATGGTCAGAAAGGGAAGGGTGGGGTAGCAATAGGACACCTATCATAAAAAAGGCAGCCCGATGAGGCTGCCCTTTTTGTTAGGAGGACAAGTGAAATTAATGGAATAAATAGCGAATTCCTATTTGTGCACTCCAGGTTTGACTTATATCTACGATATTTTTGTAAGACTGGGTAGGATACTCGGTGCTACCCGGAATACGGTTTAAAGTAAATCTCGGATTTCCTTGGTTATCAATTCCTGCGAAATTCAAAAGATTTCGCTGGGTGTAGGTTTGGGTAATGCCCCAATTTTTGTTGATCAAATTTCCGAGGTTAATAATGTCGAGATGGATGCGCAGGCGATGGTCGCCTTTTTTGGTGATATCCACATCCTGAGCGATTTGCAAATCGAACCGATGTACCCAGGGAAGGAGCGCACCGTTACGTTCGGCCATTTTCCCGCGGTTTTTGCTAAGGTATTTATCCTGGGATATATAGCGGTCAAGAATTTCCCATTGTTGCTCGCGGGTAAGCATATCGCCTGTGGTTTGGTTCACAAGGTAGGATTCTTCAATGGTGCGGGGAATATACATTAATCGGTCGGCACCGTCGTTGAAGGTACCTGAATAGGTGTAGCTAAAGCGTCCGGCGTTCGATCCGTCGTAGAAGAGCGAAATCACCAGTGTGTTTTTCTCGCTCAAAACTTTGGTGTCGAAGGTTGCTTGTGCCACTACTCGATGGGGCTTGTCGAAACGAGCGTATCCTATTTCCGGTTTGTTGCGGTCCCAAACTACCACATCGGTCCAGAGTGAAGTGGCTTGAGATCCTGCAATTAAACCATAATCTTTGGCAACGCTACGGGTGTATCCTACACTAACGCTTGAGCCATGCTCCCATTTTTTGGACAATTGAATGGTTCCCGATACGTAGTATCCTTTGTTGGTGTTGGTCAATAAGATGACTCCTCCGGAAAAACGACTATCGTAATTGAATGCGCTGCTATTGGTCCAATAGGGGAGCATAGTGCCGTTAGGCATTACGATGGTGTCGGTGGGAGGATTGGTATTTACGTTGATGGCTAATGGGCTGTTAAAGTCTTTTGAAAAGATTCCTTCAACGGTTGCCACAATTCCGTAAGGAAGTTCATAATCGGCAGCAAGGTTGGTGCGCCATACCTGAGGTAGTTTGAAGTTTTTATCGGTTAAGGCCAGAGTGCTGGAAATCATGGCGGTTAAATTTTCGGGATCGGGTTGATAGTAGGTCACGTCGGGTTGAAATCCGTTCCATGCCGGGCGACCAGAAGTTCCCCATTGGTTGGGCAAAATCTGAAATCCTCCGCGGGTAACACCGTTATTGTTTACTTGGTTTGAAATCCATACAAACGGAATTCTACCGCTGAACACTCCCGTTCCTCCACGCACTTGCAACGTGCGATCGCCTAAAACATCGTAGTTGAATCCTACGCGTGGCGACCATAGGGGTTTCACTCCCGGGAGAAGGCTTACATCGGGCTTAATCTTTTCGTTGTTCAATGGATTGGTGAATACAAGCGGTTCGCTGTTGTGCGTCAAGGTGTCAAGAGCGGGGTTTCGTGGTAAATCGATCGGGTAGAACGGAAGATCTACTCTTAAACCGGCTGTAATCGACAGACGATCGTTTACTTTGTATTTATCTTGTGCATAAATGGCAAATTGTCCAAACTTGGTTTCATCCACGGGTATATCTCCTTTTCCTTTGAACGAATATCCTTGGAGGAACAAATTTGGCCGTACGTTTACATCGCCCTCGATTACCGATCGATAAAACCTTTCGTAGGAATTATAGCGATAAAATCCGTGTAACACAGGGTTGTAGGCGTTTTCGAATGTCATGTATTCAAAGCTGAACCCTGCGGTTATGGCATGCCGATCGATAAAATAGTTGAAATTATCGGTGATGCTGTAGATACGGTTCTCTAATAAATTTCCTACGGAGAAAAGCTCGTTTCCAAGAGTCATATAATAATAAGGTACTCCATTGATGGAGTCAAGTACTTCGATAAACGGAAAATCCTGACCTCCTGGAATTTTACGTTTGGGATCGGTAATAAAGTTGACACCGATGCGTAGCTTGTTCGACATTTGGGTGTTGAGTAGCGAGTTCAATTCTCCGACCAGCGAGGTGACGTTTTTGGCAACCATGTAATGGCTGTTTCGGAAATTCATAGCTTCAATACCATAACGGTTGGTGTTGTTATACCTTTGCGATGATGAATGGTAGCGCAAACTGTTTCCGTTAATGGTAGCATCGTTTTCGGCAATGTATTGATTGAAACGAATCATAGCTTTGTGCTGAGCACTGATATTGAAGTCGAGGCGAAGGTTAAGCCGGTTGGCGAAGTCGGCAAATTTATATCCTTCATAATCACCGGTTTCGTATCCATATAGTTCCATCATGGCAGTCCTTACGCTGTCGAGGCGCTCGGCCGGAACGCGTGAGACGTTAATACCATCGGGCGGCAGATTCGGACGGGATGCCACTTTTGAAAGTCCCGGTACGCTGTTCTCTTCTTTTTCAAAGTTGGCAAAAAATGAAATGCGATCTTTCAATATGGGGCCACCAAGACGCGCTCCGTAAATCTTTTTAAACGATTCGGAGACATTGATGGTTTGGTCGGCAATTTTGTTTCCGTAGAAACGTTCGTTGCGATAATATACATAGGCCGATCCTTCAAAAATATTACCACCCGAACGGGTTATGGCGTTTACGCTCGCACCGGTGAAGTTCCCTTCTCTGACGTCGTAAGGAGCAAGGTTTACCTGAACTTCTTCAACCGCATCGAGGCTTATGGGGTCGGAGCCGGCAAATTGGGCAGTACCGAGACCGAAGTTGTTGTTGTAGGTAATACCATCGATAGCTTAATTGTTGAATCGATTATCGCGCCCGGCAAAGCTAACGCCGTTGCTTTGAGGGGCAAGTTTGGTCAGGTCGTTGATGCTGCGTGCAATGGACGGCATGCGCTCTATGGTTTGACGGCTTAGGTTGGTAGCCGCACCTGTGCGATCGGCATCCAAGACATAGTCCTTGCGTGCGGTTATAGTAACATCGGCCAGGGTTGTCCCCGATTCAACAAGGATAAACACTAAATCGCGGGTTTCTCCTAACCTGAGATTGATGTTGGATAGCTGCTCGGTGTCGTATCCCACATACGATACGGTAATCGTGTACGGGCCGCCGGTTCGAACGTTCGGTAAATTAAAACGCCCATCGGAGCGGGTTACCGTTCCATAGGTTGTCCCTGATGGTTGGTGTAAGGCAACCACATTCGCGTTGGCAAGCGGCTCTAAGGTCATGGTCAATACCGTTCCCTCAATTCCCGATGTGGTTATACCTTGGCTGTAAAGACGATTTGACAAAACCGGCAGAAACAGCCCAAGAACTAACAACTTAATAAAGTTTTTTTTCATACGATAATGATTTATAGGTTATTATGGCTTGACTGAATCTGATATTTTTTCATGAAACTAATATTTTTTTCAAACAAAAACAATTTTGTAATAAACATTTTTAGGAATCATGTGTTGAACGCAGTTTGATGCAACCTTGTCATAGTTTAAAATTTTTTAATAAAGGGTGGAAAACATAGAATTACAAGGAGTCGCAGGTTTTAACAAATCGTTAACGCTTTTAAAATTTTTAGGTAAGTAACTCATATTCTGTTTGTGAACAAATTTTGTTTAAAATTATGAATAAAAAACGTTTTTTATTTTTAATTTTTTTTTAAATTTGTGTGAATTTGGGAAATTGTAATGATAATCCACAAATCCTAGTATTAACCTTAAATTAAAACACATGAGAAGAAATCTTTTCTTGACGTTCTTGCTCCTGTTGACCGTCACATGGTCGATGGGGCAGAAAGATCCGGCAAAAGAAAAAGAAGCTGCTTTGCAAGAAGCGTTTCAACCTGTCGATCTTTCAAAATTTGTAACTACCCCTGTTGTTCAGAACAAAGGCTCTAAGGCTGTTTTGAACGAAGGTTTTGAGGGCACCACTTTCCCTCCCGACGGTTGGAAAGTAATTAACGGCGGCGATGATAATACTTGGACACGCTACACATCAACTCCGATTACAGGAACTGCTTCAGCATCTATATTCTATTCCTCAACAGCTCACGATGACTGGTTGATCACTCCACCGCTGCAGGTGGCTTCCGGAGACGCCATCACCTTTAAGGCCAAAAATCATAATGCAGGCTATCTGGAAGAATTCCATGTGAAGCTTTCCACTACCGGAAACAATGCAGCAGATTTTACCGTAACCCTTGCTTCAAACGTTGCACCTCCAGACACTGTAACCACCTATACCTATGATTTGTCGGCCTATGCCGGGCAGGTGGTGTATGTTGCATTACAGGCAATCTCAACTGATATGTGGAGGTTGTATGTTGACGATTTCAGTGGTCCTACCATTTATATACCTCCCACTGATTTAATGGTGACGGGATTGAATAAAGACTATCGTTTGATTCCCATCGGTCAGTTGAATCCGGCTCTTGAGTTATCAACCCGGGTTAAAAACAATGGCCAAGATTTGAACGATGCTGTGAACGCAACGGTTGAAGTGCTCGATGCTGCCAATACCGTGCTTTTCACCTCAACTGATGCCGTGAGCGTACCTTTGGCATACAATACTCAAACAACGGTTACAGCAGCCACTCCTTTCAACGCTACCGCTTTAACCGTGGGTTCTTACAGTTATAAACATCAGGTTACCTACGCCACCGACTACAACCCGACCGATAATACCGATGTTTTTAATTTTCAGGTTACCGATTATCTCTACGCTAAAGATGCCGGTGTGGTTGCCGGTGGGGTTGGAAGCAGCAGTGCTACTATTACTTTAGGTAATAAATTTCAAATCTTCACCGATGCTATCCTTTCGGGAGTGCAAATTCAATGGCCAGCAGCTTTGGCTGCCGGGTCGCTTAATTTCCAGGTGGCTCTCTATGCCGTTGATGGTTCCAATGCAGTTACTTCAACTGTCTTTACCTCCGGAAACCTGACCCGTACGCAGGAAATGCAGGGGACTACGGTTACCTTCCCGGTGACTCCTGTGGCTATCGCTCCCGGAACCTATATCTTAGCCGTAAAACAGTTAACTACCACTAATATTGCCATAGGCTTCGATGGCGCTACGGCCTATGGGTCATTTTTCATCGCCAATAATGCCGCTAATCCCACATCGTTTACGGCTAATACATTGTATGGGAATCTTACCCTTCGCATGGATTTAACTCCTAAGAGAATCGTAACCTTTAATGTTACCGATGGAACCGACCCCATCAACAATGCTTCCATTACGGTTAAATCAGGCGCAGTGACCGTTGCCACCGGCATCACCAATGCGTCCGGAGCTGCGCAAGTGTATGTGGTTGACGGAAACTATACCTATACCGTTACTGCCACCGGCTACACCACTATTAGCGATCAGGCATTCACCGTTGCCGGCAATGGTACGGTGAACGTGACCATGACCATTGCACCACCGGCACCCGGAGTGGAGCCCTACACTTGGAATTATGGTTCGTTGCATATCGAAACACAAAGTGCTAAAGTTTTCAACGTCAAGAACGTAGGTACGGGTGTTCTTCAGGTGGCTCCTGCCGATATAACCCTTGGTGGAGACAATGCTGATCAATTTATTCTTACCACGCTTGCTGATACCGCAAACCTTGCTATGGGACAACAAGCCCCGTTCACGGTAACGTTTGCTCCCACCTCAGTGGGTGAAAAGAATGCCGTGATCATAGTACAGGGTCAGACGTTGGCTACCATTACCGGTACGGCTTTCGATGCAACCATCAACACCTTCCCCTATACCCAATCCTTCGATGATGTTACCTTCCCACCTCTGGGCTGGGTTAACCAAAAGGTTGCCGGAACGGGTATCCCGGGAGTGTGGGATCGTCAAACCGCCGGAACAAACCCAACCTGTAGCCCCATTGGCACGGCCATGATACGTTATAACTGTTTTAGTTTGTCTGGCGGTACTGCAGGTATCTTGGTAACACCAAGAATAGACTTCGACGATGCAACCGACTATGCGGTAGTATTTAAAATGTATCGCGATGGAATGTATGCAACCTATTTAGACAAGGTGGAAGTTTATGTCAACGACCAACCCAATATGACCAATGCAACTCTGCTTGGAACTGTACACAGAAGTACCACTCAAGCGCCTACTGTATCTTCCAATGGTTGGTACGATTACAGTTTCAGCATTCCTGCAGCCTTCTACACCAACTATGCCTATGTTATTCTCAAGGCTACCAGTGCTTATGGAAATAACATTTTTGTGGATGAGTTTGG
>DAOTAV010000013.1:0-18462 GCA_035382785.1 Salinivirgaceae bacterium
CGAGCTGACGTAATGCCTCATATTTATCGGTTGTGGAAAAAATGGAAATACGAAACTTTTGAGTATCTTCCAAAATTTGCACGTGTAATCCTTCGTGCATTAATCCCAAGGCATATTTCTCAGCAGCTGTTTTTGAATTGTAGCTACCGGCAATAATATGATACTCCGACAAGTCCTGTTCTCCTGAGTAATAAAGGGCTTGGCGTTTTCCTGTACTTAATTCAGTTCCTGACGAAATTTGGGATGTTTTGCTGTCGTGAACAATCGATTGCTCGGTTGATGGCAACACCCCGGCTTCATTCACTCCTTCGGCTTTCCGTAGTTGATTTACAGTAATCATCAACACCACAAATACGGTGATTACAGCAGCGGCTGCGGAGGAAATAATGACTCTGCGATTTTTCCCGGCTTCCATAATTTGTTGTTCATAGGTTTGCATCTGCCGTCGGTTTTTTAATGAGGGCAACCGAAAACTCTTCAGACCAAAAGATTGTAAATTTAAATTTGCTTTTAATGCAGAGCGAAATGCAATCTTTTGATTTTTATCGATATAAAACAATCCTAATCCTTCGAGTTCAACGCTGCCATGGGAATATAGCTCCCTACGTAAAGCCGCTATCTGACGGTTTAATTGCTCCTCCGCTTGGTCGATTGAAATGTTATTCTCTTTACTGAGCTTTTCCAGAAGCAATCCATCGTTATGGGTTAGGGTTGGATTGAAGGCTATTTCATAGGAAGGCGGAGTAAAAACATCGGTAGTGTTGTCGATACCTGCTGGCTTATAGTTTGAAACAAATCCTCCAAATCCGGGAATGATAACGCAACGATGCGTTTTAATCAACTCCTGAATATGGATTGCTAGTTGCAGGGACATAACTTCTGTTTTGCTCAAAGGTAATATTTATTGAAAGGCGTTGAGTAATTTTATGATGAATATTTTTCCATAATTGACTAAAGTTTTGTTATAGAAAATAAACCGGGAGATTGCTTGTGTTTTTACGCTACAATCTCCGCAAGGTTTCACCATAATGATTTAAAATTCTGCATTTTTGGGTGTGCGTGGGAAAGGAATGACATCGCGGATATTTCCCATACCGGTTATGAAGAGCATAAGTCTTTCAAAACCAAGACCAAATCCTGAATGTACCACTGTTCCAAATCTTCGGGTATCGAGATACCACCACAAAGTTTCTGTGGACATTCCTAATTCCTGAATGCGGCTCAAAAGTTTATCATAGTTCTCTTCACGTTGCGAACCTCCGATGATTTCGCCAATCTGTGGGAAAAGAACATCCATGGCAGCGACTGTCTTCCCATCAGGATTTTGCTTCATGTAAAAGGCTTTAATCTCTTTTGGATAGTCGGTAAGAATTACCGGCTTCTTGAAATGTTTTTCCACCAAATACCGTTCATGTTCCGATTGAAGATCTGCCCCCCACTCTTTGATTGGATACGAAAATTTATTTTTCTTTTGCTCGGGGCTATTTTTTAAAATTTCAATGGCTTCGGTGTAGGAAATTCGCTCAAATTTATTTTCGAGAACAAAACGTAATTTCTCGCGAAGTAACATAGGGGAGCGTTCGTTTGCGGGTTTGGCATTTTCTTCGTTTATAAGTCGTTGTTCAAGAAACTCGATATCTTCAGCGCAATGATCCAAAGCATACTGAACCAAATATTTTAACATATCTTCAGCCAAATCCATGTTATCGTGGATATCGGCAAAGGCAACCTCTGGTTCTATCATCCAAAACTCAGCAAGGTGGCGGCTTGTATTGGAATTTTCTGCTCTAAAGGTTGGACCAAAGGTGTACACTTTCGACAGGGCCAAAGCTGCCAACTCGGCCTCAAGCTGACCACTTACGGTAAGGTTGGTTTCGCGACCGAAGAAATCTTGGCTCCAATCTATTTTCCCTTCAGGTGTTTTTGGAACTTTATTCAGATCTAATGTGGTTACATGAAACATTTCGCCGGCTCCTTCACAGTCACTCGCAGTAATGATGGGTGAATGCACATTATAGAATCCGCGATCATTGAAATACTTGTGGATAGCAAAAATCATGTTGTGCCTTACCCTACTTATGGCTCCAAAAAGATTGGTGCGAAAACGTAAATGAGCGTTTTCGCGAAGAAATTCTAACGAATGTTTCTTAGGTTGCATTGGATAATAGTCGGGATTTGCTTCACCCAATATTTCAATTTTTTCGGCTTGAATTTCGTTTTTCTGTTGTGTCCCAAGTGATTCAACCAACTTTCCGGTTACAGCCAGCGATGCCCCTGAATGAATACGGCTAAATAATGTTGGCTCAAAACGCTCCAGATCAGCCACAATTTGTGCGTTTCGCAAACATGAACCATCGTTCAATGCTATAAATGCTACATTTTTGCTGATCCTTATTGTTCTAACCCAGCCCATTACTACTACTTGTCGGCCAAATTCTTCCATCTCAACTAATTTGGCTATTTCTATTCGTTTCATATTGTAATTTTTTTATCAATTTAAGATTTGTTAAGACTCACACGATTATTCAATTGTTGTTTTTTCTGAAGGCTTTTATCGAAATGGTTTTATATGTTATTCTTTGATTTCCCATTCTACACCGTTTTTGGTGTCTTTTAGAAGGATTCCTATTTTCGCCAACTCATCTCTTATTTTATCAGCAGTGGCGTAATCTTTGGCCGCCTTGGCTTTTGCTCTTAAATCAGCAATAATAGCCACCAATTCGTTGATTTTCTTTGCACTGTTTTCATCGTTCGATAGTGTTGTTGTGAGCCCAAGAATGTCCTCCAAAAAGCTTTTCAAGATGGCTTTCAAGCGTTCTTTATCATTTTCGGTGATGGTGTCGGAGCCGTCGGCCACATTGTTAATGAAGCGTACCGCATCAAAAAGATTTGAAAGTACCACAGGAGTGTTCAAATCGTCTAAGATGGCATTCCAACAATCTTGCTCGAGTTTGTCAATATCGTAGGATGTGTTTTGGGAAATTGGCAACTTATTAATCCTTTGGTAGGTTCGAATGAGCTTGTCAAACCCTTTTTCAGCAGCCTTTAATCCTTCGTTACTAAAATCCAATGTGCTGCGATAATGGCTTTGCAGGACAAAGAAACGGATTGTCATTGGATGATAAGCTTGTTCGAGCATCGGATGGGTTCCGGCAAACATTTCGGTGAGTTTTATCACGTTGTTGTAGCTTTTACCCATTTTCTTACCGTTTATGGTAATCATGTTGTTGTGCATCCAGTATCGAGCCATACATTTTCCATTGTGGCAGACACTGCTTTGTGCAATTTCACTTTCATGATGAGGGAATTGCAGGTCCATGCCGCCTCCATGAATATCGAATTGCTCTCCCAAATATTTTTTACTCATGGCCGAACATTCAATGTGCCAACCGGGAAACCCTTCTCCCCATGGACTTGGCCATCGCATGATATGCTTTTCGGGTGCACGCTTCCAAAGTGCAAAATCGGCTTTATTGCGTTTTTCTTCCTGGCCTTCCAAATCGCGGGTTGTTTCAATCAATTCATCTAAAACACGACCGCTTAATTTTCCATAAGGTGTTTTCTGTCCAAAATCGGTTGCATATTTTTTCAAATCAAAATATACATTACCATCAACTTCATAGGCGTAGCCTTTGGTGAGGATTTTTTTTATCATCTCGATTTGTTCGATGATGTGTCCTGTGGCCGTAGGCTCAATGCTTGGGTCGAGGTTATTGAATTGTCGCATCGCCCAATGAAATAAGTTAGTGTATTTGGTAACTAATTCCATGGGTTCAAGTTTCTCAAGGATTGCTTTGGATGATATTTTATCTTCGCCTTCGCGTCCCTCTTCCTCAAAATGGCCTGCATCGGTTATATTGCGAACATATCGGACTTTATAGCCCAATTTTAGCAATAATCGATACAGTACGTCGAACGTGATGTATGGTCTGGCATGTCCCAAATGACTTTCGCCGCTTACGGTTGGTCCGCAAACATACATTCCAACATGGCCATCAACGATGGGTCGAAACTCTTCTTTAGTGCGAGTTAAGGAATTGTAGATAAATAACTTCATGCTGAAGAATGTGATTTACAATCGACAAAGATATTGATTTTGATTCAAAATATTACATGAAAACTTTACGATACGTATTCAGTTAATCGTTCAAGAGCGTTTGTTACGAGAAAATTTCTTTGGATAAACCCGAGAAGGGGTTGCAGCAAAAACGATATCCGAGTTTGTCGTCTTTTTTAAATATTGATACATCGATTCGTTTCAGCATCGTGATTTTTGATCTCACGGTAAATTTTGCTTTGAATCCTTGTGTAGTTCGCTGTATCTCCTTAGGCATCATTTCATGACCATAACTCAAGTACAGCATGACAATTACTCAAGATTCAAATTTTGAATGCTAATCCATGCTGCGATACATAGATTTTACTTTCCTAAGAAATCTGGAAAAACGAAAAAGGTACCGATGTTCTTTACTTTTTCTCTGAGACTTTCAACTACTTTTTTATACCGATTCCGGCGATAACGAAAATAGGGTTGGCAATCCAACCTAAAAATCAATAAACCTTAACTCTCAAATGCGAAAGAGCCAACCTCAACTTTATGGATAGAAACGCTTTCAACAATTGTTCAAGTAGAAAAAAAACTTCATCCGCAGGGATGATTAATTTATTTTTAACGAACAATCGTCAATAATCGCCAAGGGTTTCCTTTAGTTGACTCAAGGCCTTTTGTGCCTGATCATCGTTGGGGGCAGAACCGTGCCATTTGTGGGTTCCCATCATAAAATCAACGCCATAGCCCATTTCGGTATGCATCAAAATACACACAGGTTTTTGTTTTCCGGTTAAACTTTTGGCATATCGCAACCCTTCAACCACCTGAGCCATATCGTTGCCATTCATTTCAGTCACAATCCATCCGAAAGCTTCCCATTTTGCCCGCAAATCGCCCAGAGGTAATACCTGATCTACCGGACCATCGATTTGCTTTCCGTTATAATCGACTGTGGCTATCAGATTATCAATTTTACGTGCAGCAGCAAACATGGCAGCTTCCCAGATTTGCCCTTCCTGAAGCTCTCCATCGCCATGTAATGAATAAACAATTTTAGGATCGTTGTTTAATTTTTTTGCTAAAGCGGCCCCGCAAGCTACCGAAAGTCCTTGCCCTAGCGACCCGGATGCGATCCGAACCCCCGGAAGATTATCATGTGGAGTTGGATGGCCTTGAAGTCTTGTATTAAGCTTCCGAAACGTGGCAAGCTCTTTTATCTCAAAATACCCGCTTCGAGCTAAAACGCTGTAGAAAACAGGCGAAATATGTCCGTTTGAAAGGAAAAAGAGATCGTATCCCAATCCATCCATATCAAACTGTTTTGGATTGTGTTCCATGATCTCGAAATAAAGAGCTGTCATAAAATCAGTGCATCCTAATGAACCTCCGGGATGACCTGATTGTGCTCCGTGCACCATGCGAATGATGTCTCTTCGTACCTGTGATGCAATATTTTTTAGTTCTTCTATGCGATTCATACTAAGTTATGAAATTATCCAATGTTTGTATAAACAGCCTGAACATCATCATCGTCTTCCAGACGATCGAGCATTTTTTCGATATCAGCAAGCTGTTCTTCCGTAAAATTTTGAGTATTTGTCGGGATTCGTTGTAATGACGCTTTTCGTACTTCAATTCCTTTTTGCTCCAGAGTTTTTGACATGGAACCAAAATCGGTATAATCGGCATATAAATAAATGGTTCCATCGTGCTCATCGATATCAGTTAATCCGGCATCGATAAGTTCAAGTTCTAACTCTTCAAGGTTGATTTTATTAGTTTTTTCCACCTCAAAAACCGCTTTGCGTACAAACATGTACTCAAAAGATCCGTTGGGGACAACACTTCCACCGGCTTTATTGAAATACGATTTAACATTCGCAACCGTTCGCGTTGGGTTATCGGTGGCACATTCAACAATTACCAATACGCCATGAGGCCCTTTACCTTCGTAAATAACCTCAGTATATGCTTCGGCATCTTTCCCTGAAGCTCGCTTTATAGCGGCCTCTATATTGTCTTTAGGCATGTTTTGTGCCTTGGCATTTTGAATGGCAGTACGCAATTTTGGATTTAAATCGGGGTCAGAACCACCTTCTTTTGCTGCGATGGTTATAGCTTTTGCTAACTTGGGAAACAGTTTCGACATTTTATCCCAACGTTTTTCTTTTGCCGCCCGGCGATATTCAAACGCTCTTCCCATATTTCAAATAAATTTAGAATTGATTGGCAAAATTAACATTTTATTTTATCTTGTCCCGGCATTTGATTCGAAGAATATTTCGATTAATATGCACGAACATTTTTCCCCTCAATATAGTTTATAAAGGCCTTATTAACAACCTTATTGCCACCGGGAGTAGGATAATCACCCGTAAAATACCAGTCGCCCCGATCGTTCGGGCAAGCCTTATGAAGATTCTCTACTGACTGAAAAACCAATTTTATGGTAGCCTTAATACCGGGTTGCAATATTTGCGCTATTTTGTTACTAATTTCAGCATCACTAAAAGGTTCATAGAGTTCTTTTACATAATTGATTATTTGATCCTTTGGTTTGTTTTCCTGTTCTTTACATTTTCGATATACGATATTGATCAATGAGCTTTTTCCGGTTTCTCGTAAAAGTTCTATCACTGCCTGGAATGCGATAAAATCGGATAAACGAGCCATATCAATACCATAGCAATCGGGATAGCGTATTTGGGGTGACGATGACACAATAATAATTTCCTTTGGCGATAATCGATCGAGTATTTTTAAAATTGAGCGCTTTAACGTTGTTCCTCTCACGATACTATCGTCAATCATAACCAACCGATCTTTGTTGGGAACTATAGTTCCGTAGGTAACATCATAAACGTGTTCAACCAACTCATTTCTATCGTTATCGTCAGTTATAAATGTTCGTAGTTTCACGTCTTTAATAGCCACTTTTTCCACTCGCGGCCGCTCGTTAATCAGCGATCGGAGTTGGTTATAACTCAAGGTTCCGTTACTTTGGATTATCTTTTCTATCTTAGTTTGAAGCATGTAGGTTTCAATTCCTTTTATCATTCCATAGAATGCCGACTCTGCTGTATTTGGAATGAAACTAAAGACTGTATTTTCCAGATCATAATCTATTGCCTCGAGGATTTGAGGAATGAGTAATTCTCCAAGATGTTTGCGCTCAGCATATATTTGTTCATCCGAACCTCGGGAGAAATAGATCCGTTCGAAAGAACAACTCCTTCGTTCTCGAGGTGGATTTATTTCTTCCATCCGAAAATCTCCATTTTTCCGTATCCATAATGCATGACCCGGAGTGATTTCGTGAAAATTTTTGGTTGATACGTTGAAAACAGTTTGAATAACAGCCCTTTCCGATGCAACAACAATAATTTCATCGTCGGCATAATAACTCACTGGTCTGATTCCATTGGGATCGCGCATCACAAAACTATCACCATATCCAAGAACACCCGCAATAACATATCCTCCATCCCAATTGCTGCTAGCTTTTTTTAACACAAGAGGTAAATCAAGATTGTCCTCAATCATTTGTGATATCTGACGGCGTGAGAATCCTTGCGCTTTATATTGTTGTAATAATAATTCGTTTTGTTCGTCGAGTCGAAATCCAATTTTTTCGAGGATAGTTACTGTATCGCTGTAGTTTTTGGGGTGTTGTCCATAATCTTGAAGTTGTTGGAAAAGCTCATCCACATTCGTAAGATTAAAATTTCCGGCAAGAACCAAAGTCTTTGTTTTCCAATTGCTTTCGCGCATCACCGGATGAACATTTTCAATATTGTTTTTTCCAAAAGTACCGTATCGAAGGTGACCGAGAAATATTTGTCCGGAAAAATCAAAATGATGCTTGGCATATTCCGGATCAAGGGCTAAATCGCGGTTTGTATTCATGAGTTCAGCCACAGGACGCTTCACCATATCAAAAGTATCAATAATTGGGTGTGATGAATTGGAACGTACACGCGATAGGTAAGGATGACCGGGGGCAGTGTTGAGTTTCAAACACGCCAGGCCTGCTCCGTCTTGCCCACGGTTTCGTTGCTTCTCCATCATCAAATAAATCTTGTTGATTCCGTAGAGCCACGACCCATATTTTGCATGGTAATATTCCAAGGGTTTCAACAGCCGCATCAATACAATTCCGCACTCATGCTTTATACTATCGCTCATAATTTCTATGGTTTCACAATTTGTTTGATCTTAATGAAAATTGATTCTGCATCAATGGAAAAATGTCGAAAAAGTTCGGTAGGTATTCCGCTCTCTCCAAAACTATCGTCAATCCCTATCATTAAAGTTTTGCAAGGACAATACTGCGACAAAATTTCACAAATAGCACTCCCAAGGCCTCCTAAAATCTGATGTTCTTCTACTGTTACAACCAATTTTGTTTTTTGAGCACTATTTATAATCGACTCTTTATCAATAGGTTTTATAGTATGACAATTTAAAACTTCGCATGAAATCATTTGCTCTTCCAGCATTTGAGCTGCTTTCAGACTTTCCCACACCATGTGTCCGGTAGCAATGATGGTTACATCGCTTCCATCTTTAATTTTTTGTATTTTTCCCACAGTGAAATTTTGAAATTCATCGGTGAAATCCGGCACTGCTTCTCGTCCAAAACGAATGTAAATCAAACCTTTGGTTGATTTAACTGCATTTTTTACTGCAATTTCGGTTTGTGTAGCATCGCAAGGGGAAATAACTGTTGTGTTGGGTAATGATCTCATTATGGCAATATCCTCAAGAGCTTGATGAGTAGCACCATCGGGGCCTACCGAAATTCCTGCGTGTGCACCTCCTAGCAATACTGTAAGCCCGTTATAAGCAACCGAAACTCTTAATTGATCCAATGAACGGGTTGTCAAAAACGTAGCATAGGTTGAGAATACCGGTAGAAATCCTTCGAGAGCCAATCCTGCAGCCACGGAGGCAATGTTCTGCTCAGCAATACCAAAACTAAAAAAACGATGAGGGAATCGATCCCGAACATGGTTTAACCCAACCGAAGCGGTAATATCTGCTCCCAAAACCAGAACAGTTTCATTGATAGCGGAAATTTCTTCAACACCTTTCCCAAAGCCGTCTTTGGTAGGTCGAAGGGCTTTTGGGTTGGGGTACATAATGTTCAAAAGTTCGTTGTTTCCGGCCATAACCTGTTCTAATTGTCAAATTGCAGCATTTGATCCATCAAATCGATCTTGTAGCGCATTTAAAAAGGTTAAATACTCTTCTTTATTAGGAGCTTTACCATGCCATCGATGATCATTTTCTATCATTGCAACCCCTGCTCCCATCGTAGTATTGGCAATTATTACGCTTGGCATATTGAGTGATGGTTCGATTGATCGATAGGCAGCAATAAATTCAGCAATAGAATTTCCGTTGCATTGAATAACGTTCCACCCAAATGCTTGCCATTTCTGCTTTAACGGTTCTAACGATAATACATCTTCAGTATTTCCATCAATCTGCAATGAGTTACGATCAACAATAGCAATTAAATTCGACAGCTCATAATGGGCGGCGCTCATAGCTGCCTCCCAAATCTGGCCTTCTTGTAGTTCACCATCGCCATGAATGGTAACTATTTTGTGTTGTTGGTTCCTGATCTTTGCCGCCAAAGCCATACCAACTCCAATGCTTAGCCCTTGACCTAAACTTCCCGATGATGTCTCCACTCCGGGTAAGCCACTCAATCGCGAAGGATGACCTTGTAAGCGTGACCCTATTTTCCGAAGTGTTTTGATCTCTTCAATTGGGAAATACCCACACCGAGCAAGAGTTGCATATAATACAGGGGCCAAATGACCGGCCGATAAAATTACACGATCGCGATCCTTCCAGGAAGGATCCAATGGATTGTGCCTAAGTAAATGAAAATATAACGCTGTGAAAATGTCGGCACTTCCGATACTTCCACCGAGATGCCCACTTCCGGCCAGAAACAGCATCTCCAGAATATCTTTACGGATCTGCAATGCTAACCCATTGAGCTTCGACAACTGTTCCTGAGCTATCATTCGTTTAGAGGTGGAAATTCGATCTCTGAGTTAACAATATAACACTCGGGAAATTCCTTTACAATTCTCTTATAATCTTGCAATGCCGCATGTTCATCCCGATAATCGCCTATGCGTACTTTTACAAAAGGCGGTTCATAAAATATATAAATTCGTTGATAATCGTAACCGGGGAATAATCGTGTAAACCGCTCCCTTACATCCAAAGCTTTTTGCCGAGCATTCGAACCATAATCACTGTAAAGTTGAATCCGATATCCTTGAATCTTTCCTCTCAAGGTTTTGTTGGAAGAAAGATTAACTTCAAACAATCGCGCAACTTCAGCTTCCTGATGGACAGTAATTTGCCCACCATTAGGGCTCAGGGTTTGTAAATCATCAATTATATTTTGCCCCTTAGCTATATTTGCAACTAAAATGCAACCAAATGTCAAGAAAAAAAATGAGAACCTCTTTTTTATCGAATGCATTCTTAAAAATTGACTTTTTTATTGAGTTGCAAAATTACAGAATTTTTAATGATTTTGTCCTTAAAATGGATGGATACTCAAAATCGGAATTGGTGAATGATTTACCATCTGCTGAGCATAAGGTCCCAACCAAATATTTTTTGTTTTTGCGTTTTGTTCAGTCATAATAGCAATTACATCCGCGTTAACCGATTCAGCATATTCTATGGTGATATTGGTAAGATTGGTACCACGGATGGAATTTGATATACATGAAATTTTGTGTTTGTGTAAGAAATCTATAACCTGATCTTTAAAATGTTGTATTTTAGGAAGTAAATCGATTTGGTTTCTTTCGCAAATATCCAAAACATGAACTTCTGCACCAAGCATTGATGCAAATTCTGCAATGAAAGGTACTTTTTGACGAGTCTCTGGGGTGTAGTCAATCGGGAGAACAATTCGTTTGATAGGTCTAACTTCAAATGTTTGTCTTATTGAGAGTACCGGACAGGGTGAATTGTTAATAACTTTATAAGCCGTACTACCGATCCATAAATCCTCTATTCCACTTAATCCATGAGTTCCTATTACGATTAAAGATGCCTCATTATATTTTGCAACATTGGAAATTTCATTAAAAATGTTTCCCACATAAACTTTTGCTTCAAGAGGAACTGCTGTTTTTGACCGCAAGTTGGTGACTAATTCATCTAAAGCTTTTTGGGCTAAACTTTCATTGGTTTTTATATTGGTGTCGTTTAGGTAACTTACTACCGATTTCCTAGATTGAATAACATGAATTAAGTGAAGCTTCGCCTCTACTGTCTCTGCAATTTGAACAGCGAAGCGTAAAGCGTTTAACGAAGATTCACTAAAATCGACAGGAACAATAATGGATTTCATCGGTTTTTTGTTTTCGAAGAAAATTGATTTGAATATCGTTCAGTTAAAACAAAACAGGAGGGCGTAATACCCTCCTGCAGTGCTTCATAGTTATTCAATACCTTTTCTCGAGTTATAACTTATTTTTAACGCATTAGCCTTTCTAAGCTCCTGTTTTATATCGGTTACAATTCCCATTTTAACATCCTGGTCGATTTTCAATACGGTTGTCATAAATGGTCTTTCAGCCTCAGACCTTGCTTCGCGCTCACTAGCGATATAGGTTTGAATTTCTTTTACAGAAGCAAAAGCATCGTTTAGTTGAATCCTTGGTTCGGTTCCAAACAAGTTTTGATAATTTCTTAATGGAATTCCCACATAAATGTTACTTGCCAAGGATTTCCTCTCGAGTTTTGTGCCTTCCGTAGCTTGGGGAACGGTAACCTTAATTTTTAGCTCGGTCTCACGCATCGAAGTACTAACCATAAAGAAGAACAGAAGCATGAAAACAATATCGGGCAACGATGCAGTGGATATCGCTGGAACTTCTTTCTTACGTTCTCTTCCAAACTTTGCCATATTAGTTTCCTCCGTAATTTTTAGGTTCTGCTTCTGAAATTCTCTGGGGTATTGCTACACGGATTGCATCCACATCATCTTGATTAAGAAGTTTATTAAATGGCACTCCAAATTCTTGTTTTGCCAGTTCATCCCGAGCTTCGTTATAGGCGGCCACAAGAACGTTTTGTACTTCAATGTAGCGCTTATATGAAGTTCCTCGGTCGTTTTGTAACGATATTACACCTTTACTGATAGGAAAACCTTCAGGATACTTTCTTTGAAAATGTGGATGAGGTATCTTTTGCGGGGCGTCTCCCCCGGGAACATATTCAGGATTGGCAATCAGAATTGGCTTATTCTCAAACTCAGGTAAATCTTCAACCCTATTAGGGTTTGTGATAAATTCCTTTGCTTTTCGTTTAAGCTCAGTTAAATCCATATCCTGACCATTAACCAGCAACCGGTCGCTTTTATTAATCAAAACCACAAATATATTGCGTTTCTTAATCTTAACATCTTCCTGTTGCTTTTGATTTGGATCGGGCATAGGGGGTAAAACCCTCGCTAATCCTGTATCTACATTCATTGTTGTAGTAACAAGGAAGAATATTAAGAGCAAGAAAGCGATGTCGGCTGTGGAGCTGGCATTGATTTCTTGATTTTTTTGTCGAGCCATACGATATTTTTTTACAAAATTCAGATACCTGGTTTAACTACCTGCGGATGATACTCCTGGCACCAGTAAAGACTATTCCTAAAACAGCTATCAAGAAAAATAGATAGGTTGCTATCAGTCCGGTATCAACCATTTTCACAACTCCTTCGGTCAGATTAAATTTCTCGTATCCAAGAAAAACAGGAATTTTTGGAGATGCGAGGATATAGGCTATAACAAAAATAAGCAAAATGACACCAACCGATTTTAAACTATTGATAGCAGCTTTTTTACTTTGGAATACATTAATAATACTAAAAAGAAGGGTAGCCAAAACAATCGCTCCAACATAGAAGTAGGTTAGATAGGCAAAAACTTCCAAAGCACCTCCTAACCGCTCCATGTTCCAATTGACTTTATCAGCCGGTAAAACAATGCTGTCAGGCATAGATTCCATGGACATTACTGTTAAGTAGAAATATCCACCAACAACTATTGCCAACAACATTAGAATGGCTGAAATCAATAATGTTAGTTTATTTAGTTTTTCAGACATGTTGTTTATCTTTTACGGTTATATTTTGTTAATATGTCAAGAAGTGAAATGGAAGCATCTTCCATGTTGTTTACAATAGCATCGATTTTGTTTACCAAGTAGTTGTAGAAAACTTGGAGGATCATCGCTACAATCAAACCAAACACGGTTGTAATCAACGCAACTTTAATACCTCCCGCAACCAATGACGGACTAATGTCTCCGGCAGCTTCAATAGCATCGAAAGCAGAGATCATACCAATAACGGTACCCATAAATCCGAGCATTGGAGCCAGTGCTATGAAGAGTGAAATCCATGTTAATCCTTTTTCGAGCTGACCGGTCTGAACGCTACCGTAAGAAATTACCGACTTTTCTACCACCTCTATACCTTCATCCATACGAGTTAATCCCTGATAGAAAATTGAAGCAATGGGTCCACGAGTATTGCGGCAAACCTCTAAAGCTCCTTCAACACCTTTGGTTTCTAATGCCTGTTCAACCTCTTTAAGAAGTTTTTCGGTATTTACAGATGCCAGGTTTAGATAAATAATACGTTCGATAGCTAATGCCAAACCAAAAATCAAACAGAGAAGAATAACGCCCATAAATCCGGCTCCACCTTCAATGAATTTAATTTTTAACTGTTGGTGAAGTGCTGAAAGACCTTCCTCCTCGGAGGTTTGTGCACTTGGTTGTGCAGCAGTCGTAGCCTGAGCTTGTACTTGCTCAACATTGGGTTGATCAGCTGCTTGAGTTCCTTCTTGGGCTTTAAGATTGGTAACTCCAACCACAAATAGCCCTACAATACTAAAAATTGCCAGTAATTTTTTCATGGTTCTAAATTTAATGTTTGTGAATTCAAAGATAATAATTTTTTTCATTTTGCGGAGAGAGTGGGATTCGAACCCACGATACCCTTTTGGGGTATACACACTTTCCAGGCGTGCGCCTTCGACCACTCGGCCATCTCTCCCTATTTAGGTTTCTGAACGCAAAATAAGTACATTTTTTTTATTTTTTTGCTATTCTATTGGATTTATTTCGCCACTGATTGATTTTTTTATTTGAAATTTTATTTCGTCTATATCGTTGTAATTACCCAACAAAAACATCAACTTTGTAATGGCGGCCTCTGTGGTTATATCATGACCGCTCACAACTCCTGCCTCCAAGAGTGCTATCCCTGTTTCATAACTTTTCATGTTTACGCTTCCTGCTCGACATTGGCTTACGTTTAACACAATCACATTTCTTTTACATAGTTCTTTAATGGCTGAAATAAATTCTGGTGTTGTAGGAGCATTTCCCGATCCAAAGGTTTCAAGAACTATGCCTCTTAACTCTGGAATTTGAGTCGTTTGTCGAATAATTTCAGGTTTAATTCCGGGAAAAATTTTCAAAATCATAACATTGTTATCCATTTTAGTATTGACTTGAAATTTTCCGGGCTTTTCATACAGAATGTTTTCGCGGAAATAGTGAATATGTATTCCTGCATGAGCTAATACCGGATAGTTGTCGCTGGAAAAGGCGTTAAAATGTTCTGCGTTATGTTTAGTTGTGCGATTCCCGCGATATAGTTTTGTCTCAAAATAGATGGCCACTTCAGGGACGACTGCCCCCTTTTCATCTCGGGCAGATGCAATTTCAATGGCGGTAATAAGGTTCTCCTTTCCATCAGTTCTTATCAATCCTATTGGCAATTGTGATCCTGTAAGAATTACTGGTTTGGACAAATTTTGCAACATAAAACTGAGTGCCGAGGCAGTGTATGACATTGTATCGGTGCCGTGAAGAATTACAAAACCATCGTATTTTTCGTAGTTCTCGGCTATTAAATTGGCTAACCGGCACCAAATCTCCGGGTTCATATCCGACGAATCGATAACCGGATCAAATGTGATTATTTCGAGGTTCACTCCCAGTCGATTAAGCTCCGGAACTTCGTTCATAATTTGGGTAAAATTGAACGGCTTTAATGCCCCGGTTGCAGGATTAGTGACCATTCCAATAGTTCCGCCGGTGTAAATTAATAAAATATTGGGTTTCATCATCGTGCTATTCATTATTAGTCGGTATATTAAACAATTGTTGTGCATTTTTTGTAACGATTTCTGCCATAACTCCTGCGTCGAGCTTTTTTAGTTTTGCTATTTTATCAATGATCAACGGTAAATAAGCTGATTCATTACGTTGTCCCCGATAAGGTACCGGTGCCAAGTAAGGACTGTCGGTTTCAACTAAGATTCGCTCTTTGGGTATAAGTTCAATAGTTTTGTCGAGATTCCCATTTTTAAACGTAACCACTCCACCAATTCCAAAATACATATACATATCCATTTCCACGATTTTTTCCACATCTTTTGGTTCACCTGAAAAGCAATGAAATACACCTCGAAGACCGCTATCTTTATAGCGATCGAGTACATCAAAAATTTGTGGTAGAGATTGTCGTGCATGAATTACGATAGGCAGACGGTTTTCTAATGCCCATTCAATTTGGATACTAAAGGCTTCTACTTGAATTTCGTAGGTGGAAGTATCCCAATAAAGATCAATTCCTGTTTCGCCTATAGCAATAATCGTTTTTGTTGACAACATCTTTTTAATCTCGGATAGTTGAAGCTTGTAATCGTGGCCAACATTTGTGGGATGCAAGCCTGCCATTGGGTAACAATAGCCCGGGAAATCCCTACACATAGCCCACAAGGCTTTACTTGAAGCCATATCAATGTTTGGCAAAAGTATAGCTTTTATACCGGCTTCACGGGATCTGGAAATTATATCGTTCCGATCGTGATCAAATTGCGGAAGGTATAAATGTGCATGTGTATCAATCATAGTTTCCGATATTGATTTCCGGGCATAGCGATTAATAATCCTTTAAACTCCATTTCTAATAGAATTGAAGATATCTTTTGTACCGGAATAGCTAGTTTTGCCGATAGATAGTCCACCGAGACAGGCTTATCGTCGTCAAACAACTCCAAAACGGTTTCTTCCTCATCGGTTAACACCGGGAACAGGGTTGGTTGATGTATTTTTCCCGATGAGACTACATTCCATTGCATCAGATACTCAATATCTTGAAAGGTTTCACATAGCGCTGCTTTGTTTTTTTTGATAAGAGCATTGCATCCTGCAGAATATTCATCATCTACTTTTCCTGGAATGGCAAAAACGTCGCGGTTATAGTTGTTGGCATATTCGGCTGTAATTAAAGCCCCACCCGTGATGCCCGACTCGGCTATCAGTACAGCATCACTCAAGCCTGCAATTATTCGGTTACGTCGAATAAAATTTGCTTTCTCAAACGAGGTTTTATGACCAAATTCGGTGAGTATAACGCCCCCATCTCTCAAGATTTCATCGGCCAAACTTTTATGTTGTGCCGGATAAATTTTATCCAACCCATGCCCTAGTACAGCAATCGTTGGCAGCTTATGTTTTAGAGCTGAACGATGGGCAATCGAGTCTATACCATAAGCCAGGCCGCTCACAACAACTAACTGATGTCCACGATCATGAATCTCATCAACAATTTTCTCAACTACAGCTTTCCCATAATGGGTTGCATGACGCGTTCCAACAATTGCCAAACTTTTTTTACTCTTCAAAATTTCAACATTGCCTTTGACAAAAATTACCAGTGGTGCATCTGGACATTGCGTAAGTCGTTTGGGATAGCGCGGGTCGTTATATGCAATAATCTCAATGGAATTTCGAGTACAAAACCTGAGTTCATCGTCGGCAAATTCTAATCCTTTTTTAAGATCTATCTTCTGAATTGTTTCTGATCCAAATCCGGGTATTCGAATGAATTCGCTTTTCTTTTTTTGAAAAATATCTTCTACCTTCCCATAATAATCAATCAATCGACGTGCAGTAATTGGTCCTAAGTATGGGGTTAACGAAAGGGCAAGCATGTATTTGGTTGTTTCGTTCATGAACTTGAGGTTTTCTTTGCAAAGTTAACAAATGGTCTGTATTGCATGAAATTGTTGTTGGAAGTTTTCCTTTTTTAAACAAATCGCAAAAAAAACGATTAACAATAAACAACAATTGTCTAACATTATACAAAATTCGACCAATAAAACACAGTGTTAACATACTGGTTTTATGCTAATTAATCCAAAGCAAGCATTGGGATAAATGTGAGATACCAAAAGTTTTCAACATTTTTCACACCTGTCAATCACTATTATCTTACTGTAAATCTGTTTATTATAAAACAAACCTTGTCATTGAAGATGACATCTTGCTCCTAATTCCCAAAACTCTCAATCTAAGGAGAAAAATCTTTACAAAAATTGCCTAACTTAGCCTATGATTAGGCCAAGCTTTTGTTGTCTTCTCATGAGGCCTGCTCGATAGTGTTTTTCATTAGTGTAACAAAAAGGGGGATGTTTTCCCCCTTTTTGTTATTTTACGGTAGATCCGTTAGGAATTATTATCTGAGGCTCTACGAAAACTAATTTTCCTTCAGGGGTTTCTGCCATTAGGATCATTCCATGCGACACAATTCCCCGAAGTTCTTTGGGTTCAAGGTTTGCTACCACGATTACTTGTTTACCAACAATTTCCTCAGGTTTATAATATTCTGCGATTCCTGAAACTACGGTTCGTTGATCAACTCCGGTGTCAATAAAAAGTTTCAACAACTTTTTAGCCTTAGCAACTTGCTCTGCACTGATAATTGTTCCGATGCGAAGATCGATGGTTGAAAATGTTTCATAATGAATGGGTGGCATCAATTCTTTTACAGGATTCTTCGCGGTATTTTGCTTCATTTTAATCTGCTCCAATCGTTGTTGTTGTTTTAAAATGGCTTCGTCTTCAATCTTCTCAAACAACAATATTGGCTCATTAATTTTTATTCCGGGAGGTAATATAGCATTATCACCAATCTTATCCCATTCAACTAACGTTAGCTTAAGCATCTCTCGCAATTTAGCACATGTTTTTGGTAAAAAGGGATCAAGGAGAAACGCTAGTCCGGCGCTAATTTGTAACGACAAATATATAATGGTTTTCACTCGTTCCGGATCGCTCTTAATCAACTTCCATGGTTCTGTCTCTGTGAGATATTTATTCCCCAACCGCGCTAAATTCATTGCTTCGGTTAAAGCTTCTCGAAAGCGGAAATTTTCAATGGATTCTTCAACTTTGAGTTTTATATTCTCAATCTGCTCCAATATGGCTTTTTCTTCCGAAGTAAACTCGTTGGGTTTGGGAACAATACCTTAATAATATTTTTGGGTCAGCACCAAAGTTCGATTAAC
>DAOTAV010000013.1:18472-21692 GCA_035382785.1 Salinivirgaceae bacterium
ATTCTTTCCATGTAAAATCATTATCTTTTGTCTCGGGTGCATTCGCGGTGAGCACGTATCGTAGCACATCTTCTTTACCGGGGAAATCATCAAGATACTCATGCAACCAAACAGCCCAATTTCTGGATGTTGAAATTTTTTCTCCTTCAAGATTTAAGAATTCGTTGGCCGGAACGTTCTCGGGCAAAATATAGCTGCCCTCTGCTTTCAGCATGGTGGGGAAAATGATACAATGAAAAACAATGTTGTCTTTCCCAATAAAATGAACGAGTTTAGTGTCGTTACTTTTCCAATATTTTTCCCATTCGGAAGTTAGTTCCTTGGTAGCTGAGATATACCCAATGGGAGCATCAAACCACACATAAAGAACTTTACCCTGTACACCTTCAACAGGAACAGGCACTCCCCATTCAAGGTCGCGGCTTACGGCTCTGGGCTGTAAACCTGAATCAAGCCATGATTTACACTGACCATAAACATTGGGACGCCATTCTTTATGTTCCTCAAGAATCCATTTTTTCAACCAGTCCTGGTATTGATCCAAAGGAAGATACCAATGGCTTGTTTGCTTAAGAATGGGCTTCGCTCCGGATATGGCTGATTTTGGGTTAATCAGGTCTGTTGGATTTAAGGTTGATCCGCACTTTTCACACTGATCACCATAAGCCGACTCATTACCACATTTAGGACAGGTGCCGGTTATATAGCGGTCGGCAAGAAATTGTTTTGCTTCCGGATCGTAATATTGTTCTGAAGTTTGCTCAATAAACTTCTTGTTGTCGTATAGGGTCTTAAAAAACTCAGAGGCAGTTTGATAATGGGTCGGACTTGTTGTGCGTGAATAGATATCGAAAGAAATTCCAAAGCGAATAAACGATTCTTTAATTAAAGAATGATATTTGTCAACGATTTGTTGGGGTGTCTTTCCCTCTTGCATTGCTTTGATGGTAATGGGGACCCCATGTTCGTCGCTTCCGCAAATGAACAAGACATCTCGTCCTTTTAACCGCAGATATCTCACATAAATATCGGCGGGAATATAAACTCCAGCAAGGTGTCCGATATGAACCGGACCGTTGGCATAAGGTAATGCGGCAGTGATTAAATATCGTTTGGGTGCCATAAAGGAATTATTCTACAGTTACCGATTTTGCTAAATTTCTTGGTTGGTCAACATTGCATCCTCTCATAACGGCGATATGGTATGAAAGGAGCTGAAGCGGAATCACCGCGATGAGTGGCGAAAGAAATTCCATGGTTTCAGGGATCTCAATCACATGATCCGACAAAGCAGCTATGGTGGTGTCACCTTCGGTTACGATTGAAATCACCTTCCCTTTACGTGCTTTAACCTCCTGAACATTACTGATAATTTTATCGTAACTCTTATCTTTCGGAGCTATAAACACAACCGGCATATTTTCATCTATCAAAGCAATAGGGCCGTGTTTCATTTCAGCAGCGGGATATCCCTCAGCGTGAATATAGCTTATTTCTTTCAGTTTTAATGCACCTTCAAGAGCAACCGGGAATAAATAGCCTCTGCCAAGATATATCGAGTTTGTTGAATTTTTATATTTCTCGGCTATTTCTTTAATCAAATCATTTTTTTCAAGAATTTTTTCAATTTTATTGGGTACGTCGCGGAGTTCCTCTGCCATCTTATTGAATTGTTGGGTAGAAATATAGCCGCGCCGATGGCCTAAAATGAGTGCCATCATAATTAAAACAGACACTTGTGCTGTAAAGGCTTTGGTTGAAGCCACTCCAATTTCAGGGCCAGCATGAGTATATACGCCTGCATTGGTTTCCCTTGGGATAGAACTTCCCACAACATTGCAGATTCCCAAAACAGTTGCTCCGCGCTCTTTGGCAAGACGTACGGCCGCCAAGGTATCAGCGGTTTCTCCGCTTTGACTAATGGCAATTACTATATCGGTCGGATCGAGTAATGGATTCCGATATCGAAATTCAGAAGCATATTCAACTTCAACAGGAATTCTTGCTAAATCCTCAAAAAGATATTCCCCTACCAAACCAGCATGCCAAGATGTACCACAAGCAACAATGACTATTCGCTTAGCATCAACCAGTTGGTCCATGACAGCAAATAATCCTCCTAACCGAATGTCGGAATTGTCAGGGGCGATGCGTCCCCTAAGAGTATCCATGACCGAGCGCGGTTGCTCAAATATTTCTTTGAGCATAAAATGATCAAAACCTTGTTTGTCGATATCCCCGATATCGAGATCCAATGTGTGAACCTGTGGTGTTAATTGTTCATTTTCTAAGGTTTTCAAATTTAACTCACAGGCTTTTATCACGGCAATATCGTTATCGTTAAGATAAATAACACTGTTGGTATATTCCACAATGGGTGTTGCATCGGACGCAATAAAATATTCGCCTTTACCGATTCCAATTACTAATGGACTACTTTTCCTTGCAGCAATAAGTTTATTGGGTTCGTCAACACAAAACACTACAATTCCATAAGCTCCAATGACTTTGTTTAGGGCCATTCGAACTGCAGTCTCAGCATCGATTCCTCCCTTTAGATAGATATATTCAATAAGATTTACCAATACCTCCGTATCGGTCTCACCAGTAAACGTGTATCCACGATCCTGAAGTCTCTTTTTAAGTTTTGAATAATTTTCTATTATTCCATTATGGATAAGGTAAAATTTCCCATTCATCGACTTGTGAGGATGTGCATTGACATCGCTAGGTTCCCCATGAGTAGCCCAACGGGTATGCCCCATCCCAATGTTGGCAGTAGTTTCAATAGAGGTCATACTTTGCTCCAGGTCCGACACTTTTCCCCGTTGTTTTACTAATATGGCATCGGTTTTATTCCATAATACTATTCCTGCGCTGTCGTAGCCACGATACTCAAGGCGTTTTAGCCCGTTGATAATGATTGGATAAGCTTGGCGTTTGCCTATATATCCTACTATCCCACACATGATTTTATTATTTTGATCGGATAATATGTAAACTTGGTCGAAGTTGAAGATTTGGATGTTGATATCCGGCAAAAGCGCATCGATTGGGTCTGGTGAAAGGGCTTACCGGATAAATTATCAATTCAACAGTGGATTGACGTCTGTTTATTACGTCGTAGAGTAGCTTATTGATCCGGATTTGATAACAGTTTTTGGTGATATTGTAATTTTCCGGTGCTGATGTTGTTCCTCCGGAGGTGGAATAATCGGGG
>DAOTAV010000014.1:0-21046 GCA_035382785.1 Salinivirgaceae bacterium
TCGCCATTTTATACTCATAAATGGCATTGCCAGAAAGGCAATTAGCGGTATAGTCAGAAATAATCTTAATGCTTCCATCAACACACTTTAAAATGAGAATAGGTTTAATGCTGAAAGAATAAAAATAGCCAATATGAATACTATTCCATATAACACATACGACTGAATCCGCCCATTCTGAATGAACCGGAAGTAATTTGCGGTGAAAATAATCCGCTGAGTTATGGGATTTATAAAACGGATTTCAAAAAAATCAGCGTAAAATGATGAATACTGCCTTTTTTTTGGAAAAATCTCACCGCTATTTAGTTCGTTATACTTTTTCTTTTCAATCAAAACGAAGTTGAATAATTTACCCAACTGCTTTGAGAACGACTTTCCGGTGTACTGTAAGCGAGGTGTCGGACTTGTATATCCGCACCCCCAGGTTTCGTCTGCCGTAATTGATTTGTTTTTGGTTGAAATTTTTCTGATACCCCATACTACTAGAATCACTGCAAAAACTGTAAGCGAGAATACCATTATGGATTCCAGTATGTTTGACAAATCATTCGAAAAAGTTGAGTTTAATGCTAATCCGTTTGAGAAATCTTTAATGATAAAGTTTATCGCCTTTACATAAAATGATGGAAAAAATGCCACGCTTAGCATGACCGCAATAATTGCCATTTGCGGAACCAGCATTAAGGTTGAGACTTCGTGGGGTTTGTGAACAAGATTCGTTCTCGGTGTTCCGGAGAAAATCATTCCATAGGTTTTTGTAAATGTTAAAAGTGACAAGCCTCCAATTATGCTAAGTCCGGCAAAAGAAAGGATAAGTAGAATTGTTAATCCGTTATGGCCGGAGCCAAAGCCGTTCACCAATCCGCTGTAAATTATAAATTCCGAAACAAAACTATTGAAAGGCGGAAGACCTACCATTGCAACAGCTCCAATTAAAAATAGAATAGCTGTTTTGGGCATGTACTTTGACAGTCCGCCCAATTTGTCCATATCCCTAGTGTGTGTTTGCTGATAAACCGAGCCTGCAGAATAAAACAGCAGCGATTTAACCAAGGAATGATTCAGTACATGTAAGAGCGCGCCACCAAAACCCAAGAAGTAAACAACGTCAGATTTTATGCCAATGCCAACAAGTCCTATTCCAATGCCAATTCCAATAATGCCAATATTTTCGATAGTGCAATAAGCAAGCATACGTTTAAAATCACGGTGAACTGCGGCATTAAGTATTCCATAAACACCGGTAAGAACAGAGATTGAAATAACTATTTGACCCAAAAGTAGTTGATTGCTCGTAAGGTAGGATGAAACCCTGATTATCCCGTAAATTCCCATTTTAACTATCACACCCGACATTACACCTGAAACATGCGAAGGCGCCGATGGATGAGCATGGGGTAACCAGCTATGAAGTGGAATAAATCCGGCTTTAAGCCCAAAACCGACAAAGAATACAAGGAATAACCATAGGTTGTTATTGTCACTAAAGTATGTTTGTAACGAATCAAAATTAAATGAACCTGTAGTAGCGTTGAGCCAAAAAAATCCGATTGATAAAAACACAATGCTGATGTGCATTTGCACAAGATAATTGATGCCGGCCTTCAACGTCTTAGAATCATGCCCATCAAACATTACCAGCAACGCTGATGACAACGACATTATTTCCCAAATCACCAGGAACGCAAATCCATTCTGTACCATGCAAACCAACACCATTGAAAGATGGAATATGGCAAACATGACCCAGTGCAAATTCAGTTTTGTAGAAGGATTTGAGTATCCTTTTAAATATCCAAGCCCATAAAACGCTCCTGTCAGTGTGGTGAAATTGATAATTAGCAGAAACCATGCAGAAAGCCCATCAATTTTTACAGGAACCGACCCCATGGCTATCCCCAAATGGACATGATACTCAAGAGTATTTCCTAACAGTGCTGACACAGCCATCCAACTGCTAATTAGTGCAACAATTACTATGGTAATAATTGCAACTATTCCACCTTTACTCCTTGTGTTATTGATGTAATTCATAACAATTTGCCAAATTCAAAATTAAAAATCGATACTTTAACTTTTCCGTATTGATATCGGTTTCCATCAACGTTTGGGTCCCCAATCAATAATTTAGCCACTATAAAAATTCTCAATACAGAGGACCTAAATCCATTACCAATATGGTAATTCCGTATTCAACGTGCAAAGTAATGAAAAAAATGAATACGTTATTTTCCACAAACCATATTGCTTAGCATAGTTCTTTATAAATTTGGGCTTTCTCGAAATAGTTGTCCCTTAAAAAGTTAGCCTCAAATATTTCATTAGAATGTAAAAAAGTTGATGAAAGAAAGTACCGTATGTATAATGAAACTACGAGTTTTTGGGAAAAAAGGAAATTAGGTTTCTACCAAAACGGTTCGAATCTGTACAAAAAAACCGAATTGAAAAATCAATTGAATTCTCCCCCAAGCGTTATATTTTTATTACGTAGATAAAATCCCGGGAAATCCTTATTTGATGAATTTTTATTCAGGAAACTGAATAAATAATTGTGGATCGAAAAGATGAAATGACTTTCGATGAAATGGAGAAATTCCATATTTTCTTATGGCATCGCGGTGTTCGTTAGTGGGATATCCTTTATTTTTATTCCATTGAAATTGAGGATAATCGGCGGAAATTCTTACCATGAATTCATCACGATAAGTTTTAGCTAAAATAGAAGCCGCCGCAATGCTTCTGTATAGGTTGTCTCCTTTAACAATAGTTTGATGAGGAACGTTATTCCATGTTTGAAATCGATTCCCATCAACGATAATAAATTCGGGCTTATGTCTCAATTTATCAAGAGCCTGATGCATGGCTAAAATCGATGCATTGAGTATATTTATCCGATCGATGGTGGAATTATCAACAAAAGCAACGGCATAATCGATGGCGTTACTCTCGATTATTCCACGCATAAGATTCCGATCTTTGGCAGTTATTTTTTTGGAATCATTCAACAATGGATGGTCAAAATCAATAGGTAAGATAACAGCTGCCGCCACCACAGGACCTGCTAAACATCCTCGTCCGGCTTCATCACAACCGGCTTCCATTAATTTTTCACTGTAACGCGCTTTTAAAGCCCCTGGGTTCATTGATTCAGGGTTTTGCTTTTGGAGTAAGCTTCAATCGCACGGCATCTTTTGTAACTTCTCCTGTGTTTATCAAGGTATTAAAGTCTTCCTCGCTAATCGTTATTGACTTTGTTTTGTTGGGTTCGTATTCAAAAGTATAGGCAAGCCAGTTGTTGATGATAAATTCGTACCCGGCGTATTTTGCATATTTGTAGCGTTCAAGGTCTTTGATAGTTTTCTCATCAACAATAATATCTATATAATTAGTGATCACCTTTGTTCTTTTTTCTTTGACTTGCTCTGATTCTGATTTTGCTTTTTCTTTTTCAATCTGTCTCACAATGCGCTGATCATCAGGAGCTTGCTCCGGATCGGCCATTTTCATTTCTTTCTCCAAGCGCTCTTTTTCTGCCTCTTCGTCCAGCAAAAAATAGGGGTTTTTTGCTTTTTCTGCTTCTATTAGAGCTTTGCTTTTTAAGATCAAAACTGAGTTTCTGTAATTTTCAGGGCAAAAAATGTAGTAGTTATTATTAAGCGTATAGGCCTCTGTTTTGTATTGTAATGGTTCTATTTTCCGACATCCCTTTGGGGTTGCACTACAGCTGACATCCTCAACATTTTTTGTTTTAAGATCAATTCGTTTAAAACGATTGCGATAGATGTCGGTATTTACATAAAAATAATCTCCACCCGGATCGAAAGTACTATTATAAAGTTCTAATCTTTTATCCTCCAAACGCAACATTAGCACTTCTTCCCATGAATATAAGCGATAGATTGCCAAATAGGTGAACGATGATTTTTCAGCTCTATAAGTTACGGCCAAGTAATTATTGTATTCATCAACCATGATTTCCAAAACTTGACTGCGTTGATGATTGGGTCCTTTAAGCCGCTTTTCATAGCGATATCCTGCTATTTTTTCTTCACGCTCGGTTTGGGGTTGTGCCCATAGGACACCGCTCAAAAATACGAGAAGAAGGACTAAGAGCTTTGATTTGGAAATTAAGTGCATAATATTTTAAACATCAAGATTTTGTAATAATTGGGTCATTGAAACCCTTTGTTCTAAAATATTCTTCAACTGGTCAATATTCACGCGTTCTTGCAGCATTGAATCACGATTGCGCAAAGTTACAGTCTGATCTTCCAACGTTTGATGATCAACGGTAACACAATATGGAGTTCCAATAGCATCCTGACGACGATATCGACGTCCAATGCTGTCTTTGTCCTCGTATTGGCAGGTAAACGAATATTTTAAATCTTTGACGATTTCCATCGCCTTTTCGGCAAGTCCATCCTTTTTCACTAAAGGTAATACTGCTACTTTTATTGGAGCTAATGCCGGTGGAATCTGCAAAACTACACGAGTATCGGTTTTGCCCTCGTTTTCTATCTCCTCCTCTTTATATGCCGCTGATAGAATAAGCAGAAACATCCTGTCTAATCCTATTGAAGTTTCAATCACATAAGGGACGTAGCTGCTATTGGTTTCATTGTCAAAATATTGAAGTTTTTTACCCGAAAATTCCTGATGCTGACGTAAATCAAAATCGGTACGTGAATGAATTCCTTCCACTTCTTTAAAACCAAAAGGAAATTCGAATTCGATATCGGTGGCGGCGGTTGCGTAATGAGCTAATTTCTCATGATCGTGGAAGCGGTATTTTGACGGATCAATTCCCAAGTTTTTGTGCCAGTTCATTCGGGTTTGCTTCCAATATTCAAACCAAGTATTTTCTTCTCCCGGCTTGATGAAGAATTGCATCTCCATTTGTTCAAACTCTCGCATCCTGAAAATGAATTGACGCGCTACTATCTCATTTCTAAATGCCTTTCCCACCTGGGCAATACCAAACGGTAGTTTCATTCGTCCAGTTTTCTGAACATTCAGGTAATTAACAAAAATTCCCTGGGCTGTTTCCGGACGAAGATAAATTGTTGCAGCATCATCGCTTACAGACCCGAGTTTTGTCTCGAACATCAGATTGAATTGACGCACATCAGTCCAATTGCGCGTTCCGCTAATAGGACAAACAATTTCCAAATCTTCAATGAGTTTTTTGAACCCACCCAAATCGTTATTTTGTTGTACTTCCACTAATCGAGCTTTTATTTGTTGGATCTGCTGTTGATATTCAACAACTCGTGGGTTTGTGGTAACAAATTGTTGTAAATCAAAAGAATCTCCAAATCTTTTTCGTGCCTTCTCGATTTCCTTTTCAATTTTATTCTCAATCTTTTGAATATGATCTTCCACTAAAACATCGGCGCGATAGCGTTTTTTTGAATCTTTGTTGTCAATCAAAGGATCATTAAAAGCTCCCACATGTCCACTTGCTTTCCAAACGGTGGGATGCATAAAAATAGCAGCATCAATTCCAACGATATTATCATGAAGCATGGTCATGGATTTCCACCAATATTCACGAATATTATTTTTAAGAGCTGCTCCATTTTGTCCATAATCATAAACTGCACTCAATCCATCGTAAATTTCACTAGAAGGAAAGACAAATCCATATTCTTTTGCGTGGGCTATAATATTCTTAAACAGTTCTTCTTGCATTGATTAACTTTTTTATTTAACGCACAAAAATAATGGAAATTATTCGATAATTATTCTATCGTATCGAAATGAGTGCAATTTTGAACTTTTGTTTATTATTCTATTTTAGAACTTTGTATGTTTAGCATTCGCTCTCGAAGCAATTTTCGGTAATTCTCCCAATCCGTAATAGGTTTCCGTGCAACCCCCGATTCCACAGCTGCTTTTGCAACCGCCATTGAAACATATTCGATAAGTCGGGGATCGTTGGGTTTTGGAATGATGTAATTTTTCCCAAAGCTTAGTGTCTCAATTCCATAGGCTTCACACACTTGCTTCGGAACATCTTCTTTTGCTAAATCGGATAAGGCTTTGCAAGCTGCGATCTTCATTTCTTCGTTGATTGAAGTAGCTCTCACATCCAGAGCTCCTCTGAAAATAAAGGGAAATCCGAGTACATTGTTTACCTGATTAGGATAATCCGATCGTCCGGTTGCCATGATTAAATCGCTGCGAACCTCATGGGCAGCTTCCCATGATATTTCTGGAACGGGGTTGGCCAATGCAAAAATGATCGGATCGGGAGCCATTGATTTCACCATTTCTTTCGTAACTTGATTAGCCACCGATAATCCCAAAAACATGTCGGCACCAACAAGTGCTTCAGCTAAGCTTTCGTATTTTTTCTCTCCGGCCATTTCCTTTTTTTCGGGGGTCAAATCGGTTCTTGAGGTGTGAATGCATCCTTTACTGTCGAAAACTGTAATATTTTCTCGTTTAACTCCAAGATACTGATACATTCTCAAACAACTGGTTGCCGACGCTCCGGCTCCGGATACTACCAAGCGTATTTCTGAAAGTTTTTTGCCGGCTAACTCTGCAGCGTTTAGCAATCCTGCTCCCGATATTATTGCCGTACCGTGTTGATCGTCGTGCATGATTGGAATGTCAAGCTCTTCTTTTAACCTTCGTTCAATGTAAAAACATTCGGGGGCTTTTATATCCTCAAGATTGATTCCGCCGAAGGTAGGTGCAATGGATTTTATGATTTGAACCAATTTTTCCGGATCTTTCTCATCAATCTCAATATCAAAAACATCAATGTCGGCAAATACCTTAAACAATAATCCTTTGCCTTCCATAACGGGTTTTGAAGCCTTTGCTCCGATATCGCCCAAACCAAGGACAGCTGTTCCGTTTGAAATTACTGCTACAAGATTTGCCGCAGCGGTATATTGGTAAATATCATCGGGATTTTTTTGGATTTCCAAGCAAGGCTCTGCCACTCCCGGAGAATAAGCCAAGGTCAAATGGTATTGCTTAAAATATGGTTTGGTAGGAACTACCTGAATTTTCCCGGGACGCCCCATCCGATGGTATTCTAAAGCATCTTTTTTTAAATCAGTTGCCATAATATTTTGGTGTTTTTGATTGATTTTTTACTTACGATTAGTAGATAACATTAACTAGTCCGTGTTTCTTAAATTCCTTTCCTGAAATTTTATATGTCGCTCTCCAAATATACGCCCCAAGGGGTACTAATTTGCCATTAAAATAGCCACTCCATCCCTGTTCCGTATCACTGGTTTTGAAAAGCAATTGTCCTTTATTGTCGAAGATTTCCAAATCATAAGTTTCAGGATAAAATCGCCGTATAACCGGGCGAAAAAACTCATCGAAACCATCGCCATCCGGTATAAATGCATTGGGCCAAAGCAAATCTTCCTCGATGTTCAAACATTGTGTGTTGCTTATAATGGAAAGGGTATCGTTAAAGGCCTCAATTCGAAAGCAAAGTTCGGGAACGGAGTATGTATTCTGTGTAAACTCGAAAAAATAGTACGATTCATCGGTCAGGTTGGCTGCAAGCCTATCTTCTCCGTCGTTATAAATGATTGAGTAGGTTAAGTTCTCAAACCCATGGGGACAGTTCCATTGTAGCAAAACATTATTTGGACGATTTATTATTTCAAGCCAAATAGACTGAATTGGCGTGTCATTGGAATACTCGTGCCCACAAACATCGGTTACCGAACAAGTGAAGGTGCCTACGTTTACTCCAACCGGAATGCGAAATCGTATTGATGATTCGGTAGATGTCTCTCTATAATTTTGTGTTGAAGCTCCATCGTTAAAAAAAACGGTAACATGACTCCGATGCGCCAGATGTATATTTTTTGCCCAAACATCAAAAAAATCACGGAACCGTTGAATCCGGGTAATAGCTACCTGCTTACTGATTTGAATGCTGTCAGGAACTATCTCAATCAAGGGCGATGATGCCGTGGCGTTGTTGAAATGAGCTCTTACCCGAATATGATTCATCCTTCCCGGAACGACACGAACCGAAGAAGAATTCACATTTGAAATGCTCCTATCGTAAAGGATTCCATTATGGTATGAAATGAGTTCATAATACTGAACAACTTCGCCAATATAGTCGAGCCATAAACAACCTTGATTTGCATCACAAAGACTATATTCACCCACCGACAATACCGGATAAGAATGCTGTGGAGATAATCCGGATATGATATCGTCGGAACTCATTGCTGCAATAGCATAGTACCATCGTTCTGTTCGCGGATCAACTCCATCATCATACCAAACCCTTGGCAATGATGCGTTTACCGAATCGATGGGGATAAATGCAAAATCGGTGATTCTTTTTCTATAAATCACAAATCGGCTAATGTTTGGGTATGTGGGCATCGACCAGCCAACACAAACACGATTATCGTCCATAACCGAAATAGAATCGATTTGAGGTATGGGAATAGTTTGGGCATGGATACTTGCTGTAAAGCTAATCATCAAAAAAAAGACAACTATAATTGATTTCAATACATATTTCATTGGCTAGTGTTCATAATTTTATCAAAATTAGCGTATTGTGAGAAGCAAATCAAATTTTTGCTCAGAATTGATTCCTTCGCTCATGTTTTTTTATACTTTTGACTCAACTTTAAACGCACTAACGTGATAATTGTTGCCGATAGCGGAGGAACTAAAACCGTTTGGTATTATTCCTCGCCTGAAAAAAGCGGAAGTTTAATCACCTCAGGGCTTCACCCTCAATCTCTCTCGAGGTTCAGTCCTCAAGACACCGAAACCATAATGCCTTTAATGGTATCTTCCGGAAGGCTCTATTTTTATGGAACCGGATGTTATCACTCCGATCACCGCCAAGAAGTCTATCTTTGGTTAAAACAACGCTTTCCGCTTTTTGAAATTATTGTGGAATCGGATCTGATCGGCAGTGCGACTGCCCTCCACGGAACAAATAGCGGACTTGTGGGAATTCTCGGGACAGGATCATCGCTGGGCGTTTGGAATGGCTCTCAACTTGTTCTTCCCATTCCCTCGTTGGGCTGGATGATTGGCGATCCGGGAAGCGGAACCGATATCGCCCGACGCTTTTTCACGCAATGGTACAGTCGCAAATTCCCCGACAATCTTAATCAAATTTTAGAACAAAATCCTGCTTTTGATTCCGCTCCCATGCTTATCGAAAAAATCTATTCATCACCTTCGCCCACTAAAGATATTGCTGCCTATTGCAAAGAAATCTCATCATTAATTCATTTTGATCCCATTCGACGAATTGTTCAATATTCATTCCACGATTTTTTCGATTATTATGAGCACGTTCTAAAACAATATGCTTCTCTTCCTCTTGCTTTCTCCGGAGGGATTGCCCATGCCTTTAAACCCATTCTCTCCGCCGTAGCCCAAGCTCGGGGATATAACATTTTTGCAGTGATTGATAATCCCATTAAGCAGTTAGCTGCAATTCACTTTTCGGAATATAGATCTATCTAATTTTTTACAAAAAATTGATTTGCATATTTGAATTCCTTAACTTTGACTAAAAATAATCGGTATGAAATTCAAAAGCCTAAAAAGCCGATTTTTAACCATGATCTTTGGGCTAACGGCTATACTTTTTACTTTAACCATTTTGGGGATAGCTCTATTTTCGCGTGAATCGGCATTAGATGCCACCAAAGAGCTTACTCTCTCAAAAATGAAAGAAGCCTCTTTAATAATAAAAAATCATTTTGATAAACCACTGGCCAGTTTGCGGCTACTAAACACACAATTCCTAGGATTAAAAAAAGCGGAGAATAAAAACCGAGAATTCTATAAAAATCTCATTTATGGAGTCATGGAAGGCAACGAAAACTATTTAGCCGTGTGGACAATATGGGAACCCAATGCATTGGACGGAAACGATATCAAATATTTAAATTGGCCGGAATACGATGAATTGGGAAGATTCAATTTTTCAATTTACCAAAGTAACGGAGAAATTTTAGTAGAAACAGGTAATACGTCGGACGATTATCTTGAAGATTACTACGCAATTGCCTTTAATTCAGGCAAAGAAACAATCCTTGAGCCTTATTACTACAGCTACACTGATAATAAAGCCGATGAAGTGTTTGAAACCACTCTTGCAATTCCTATCTTTGATAATGGCCAAAAAGTGGGTGTCTCAGGTATCGATCTAAGCCTAGCCAGTCTCTCCGATTTTATTTCAACCGTTACCGTATATCGAAACAGTTTTGCTATTTTAATTTCAAACCAAGGATTAATTACTGCTTATCCAGATACGTCGTATTTGGGTAAACCATTTCTTGAAAAATTCGATTTTATTGATGAATCATTAATAAATAGCATTAAATCAGGAAACGAAGTTTTTGTTGAAAAATATTCCAACGAGCGAAAAGCAAACCTTTTTGTATCGTTATCGCCAATTCAAATAGGGAACTCAACAACCCCATGGGGGCTGTGTATTGTTGTTCCAAAAACGGAAGCTGTAGCCAACGTTCAAAAACTCTTGATAAACAGTTTAATCATTGGGATTCTTGGTTTAATCCTGCTAAGCATAATCATTCTCTATCAGACAAACACCATTGTTAGACCAATTGTAAAAACTATTGAACACTCTCAAATTATTGCCAATGGAGATCTAACAAAAACGATTGAACAAACCCATGAAGATGAAATTGGCGATCTTCAAAAATCGCTCAATCGTATGACAGAGAAATTACTGGAAATTATACAAGAAGTTAAGGATGCAGTGGAATTGGTTCAAAGTAATTCAACCCAGTTTAGTAATGCAGCACAAGATTTATCTCAAAGTGCCAATATGCAAGCAGCCTCTACCGAAGAATTGAGCAGTAGTATGGAAGAGATGATTTCTAATATCGAACAAAGTTCACAATATGCCACCGAGGCCGATAAAAGTTCACAACGTATTGATTTGGATTTGACAAAAGTCTCGGTAGCTTCGGAAAACAGTTTAACATCGGTGAAGGCCATTTCAGAGAAAATCAAAATCATTACGGATATTGCCTTTCAAACAAACATTCTGGCATTAAATGCAGCCGTTGAAGCAGCTCGTGCCGGGGAACAAGGTAAAGGTTTTGCCGTGGTAGCCGCTGAGGTTCGCAAACTTGCCGAACGTAGCCGAATCGCTGCCGATGAAATTATACAACTTGCCGAGCACAGCTTATCAGCAACTCAAGACGCAGCAAACTATTTAAACCAACTTATTCCTGAAATCAAAAAGACCGCTCAATTCGTTCAAGAAATTGCCTCTGCTAATAAAGAACAATTTGCAGCATCGACACAAATCAACCAAGTAGTACAACAACTCGAAAAAGTTACTCAAAGCAATGCCGCAGCCAGTGAAGAATTGGCTACCAATGCTGAAGAATTAAATGCTCAGGCAATTCAACTAAAGAATTTGATCGATCATTTTAAAATCAACGATTCCACACTATACAATCACATCAACTAGAATCAACTCCCCTATCCTGATTTCGATAAAAAACCGCCCGAATTTTCTTTTTATCCGGGCGGTTTTATTTTCATGCCATTGGGATTAATTCCTTTATATTCGTCTGAATCGTCGAGCATTTGTTGAATCTTTTTTTCTGAGTCGGTTAACTCTTTTTTACATTCAGCTATTAGCTCCACAGCACGCTGAATTTTCGTTTGAAGCAAATCAATCTCCAATGGATGTTTCTCCACAAAATCAATGATTTCTTCAATCTCTTCAATTTTTTCTTTGTAAGTCAAATTTTTCTTTGCCACAACTTTAATGTTTTTTTCAAATCAACTCATGATTAAAAAGGCTTAATGCCTATTATTTCCTTCACTTCACGAATGGTTTTTGAAGCAATAGCACGGGCTTTTTCGGCTCCCCTACGAACCGTTTTCTGTAAATATGCTTCATCGGCTGATATTTCTTGCATCCGATCGTAAATGGGTTTGGTAAATCGGATAATATCCTCAGCTAACTGCTTTTTCATATCGCCATAGCGTATCGAACAATTGGCATATGCCTCTTTGAAATACTGTACCGTCTGCGAATCGGAAACTACTTCCATAATCGTAAACAGATTTTGTATTGGCTCGCTGATAGGCGAATTGGGAGCAGATGGCCCTGAATCGGTAACAGCCCTCATCACTTTTTTGCGAATTAGTTCGGGTTCATCGGCAAGAAAAATGCCATTTCCTTCCGATTTTCCCATTTTCCCGGAGCCGTCTAATCCAGGAATCTTGATTAATTGCCGACCAAAGTTAAAAGCCTCCGGTTCTTTAAAATATTCAACCCCATACATGTTATTGAATCGACGGGCAAAGGTTCGAGTCATTTCCAAATGCTGCTCCTGATCTTTCCCAACCGGTACTTTTGAGGCATGATGAATTAAAATATCGGCCGCCATCAAGACCGGATAGGTTAAAAGACCTGCATTAACGTTGTTGGGATTTTGGCGCACTTTATCCTTAAAACTGGTTGTTCGGTTGAGTTCCCCAACATAGGCATTCATGTTGAACAAAGTATAAAGTTCCAAAATCTCAGGAACATCGCTTTGAACATAGATGGTAGCTTTATCGGGATCAAGACCGGAAGCCAAATATTCTATCAGTGTTTGTTTCACATTTTGATGTAAATCAGAAGGTGTAGGATGGGTAGTTAATGAATGAATATCGGCGATAAAAAATAAACAATCGTTAGTTTCTTGCATCTTAACAAAATTGACCATGGCTCCGAAATAATTTCCCAAATGAAGCCTTCCTGTAGGTCGAATACCACTTACTACTCGTTCCATATCCGTTTTTATTTTCCTCAAAAATTTATTCTATAAGTCGCTTTTTCATTAACCCTCCGGGACACGAATCGGATCGGCGTGCAATATCTTTATACCAATCACCATAGGTTGGGTTGGGCAATATTATATACCGCTTCCCAAATTCTTCAACCGTTTTTTCTACTGCCAATTTGCCATAGCCATCTTGCCTATCGTCGTATATATTTGAGAAATCGGAAAGATTGTCTCCAATAAACAACTCTATGCTATATTTTTCAGCAACTTGGCGTCTCCGTTCGGTCTTATCAGACGTTGTTGTTTTGAAAAAATAGTTCTCATCAGAAAGTCTCGGAAATCCCAATTGATCCATATTTTCAAGGGTAGCTTGTCTGATTTGTTCTTCTCGATTGGTAATGTAAACGACTTCGATTCCCTTGCTTAGGGCATATTTTATAAAATCAACCGCTCCCGGAACGGCTCGTGCTTTTTTCAATCGTACCCAACTGTTCCAAAGCGAATCGCTATAAGGCAATTGATTGATAATACTCATTGCCTGAAATCCTGAATTATCAAGAACTGTTTCATCCATATCCAAAACCACGGCAGGTTTTCGATCAAATTTCTTTGACATAATCTCATCAACTCTTTGTTTGGCTAAATTATAAACCTGAAGGCAAAGAGCCATATTTTCAGCTGCAGTTTGATAGTAATAGGTTGCCTGAATGCTATGCTCTGCACTGCACTTAGGTTCTTTTGTTGATGATGTACAGCCTGAGAATATCAGTGCTAAAATAATTAGAATATGTACCGATGATTTCATTAGATTATAAGGTTTTCATTTTTTTAACATTAACCACTACTGTTTTTGGAATGGCTTTTACGCCTTATTCATGGTTGGATATCGTGTTTATCATACAATGCCCTATATCACTTTTTCTGATTACCGATTTTGCAAAGATAATAGTTTACCCCGAATTGCCATGCTTTCAAAAAAGAAAAGCACGATATGCATCGTGCTTTCCATTGATTGGCGATAGTTTAGAAGCTGATTAATTAAATGCTAGTGTAAAACCTACTGTTAATGTATTTAATTCGGGACCTTCAGATTCTTTGAAAAAGGTATTTAACGAATAATTGGCATAGAAGCCGAAGTCGCCGTAGCCCAATCTAGCTGTCAACCCATACATGAATGGATTGATGTGATAGTCTCTGCGCTCAACCATTTTTTTTCGTTCGGTATTCTTATATTTGGTTTTTGATGAAAGTTTTAATGCTCCATAACCTCCGGCTGCAATCCAAAGCTTGTCTTCTCCCAAATTGATTTGTCCTTCAAGCAAAATCGGCACCTGAACTGACCATACATTGAGTTGATTCTTTGTCCAGCGGCTTACTGAATCGTAATAAAAAGTTATCGCCGGCTGGGAATTATCAAGTATAACTGCAGGATTATCCAAACGGTAGTGATTCCATGTCATCCCAAATCCGGAAACTAAGCCTAAATGCTGTTTCACTATACTAACCTCAAATTGAAATGGATTAAAGGCAAATTCATACGATTTTCCTTCATCGAGTTCTAAAAATTTGGCCTCATCGGGTAACGACATATTGAAATTTTTGTCGATAAAAACATTGATACCATAACTCATAGAACTGTAATGCCCGGTAAAATTCTTCTTGTTCTTTTTAAATAAATCGTCGTCATCCCAATCGAAATCGGATTTTTGATCAGGACTCTTCCTGCTTTTTAAAGATTTTTCCTCAAGAATCAAAATTTCTTTACCCCCTATTTTAAATCTTGTAGTATCGATGCCATCCTCGTTTATTACAATGCTCGACTTTGATGGATCGTCAGAGATTCTAATTTCAATTTGATTCGACTCTACCTTTCTCCTCAGGGCGTCGTTCATTTCAACGCTGTCGCTTTTTCTTAGCGAATCTTTTTCAGTTACATTCTGACTGTTAACAGTTAAAACTATCAGACTTAATGCGATGGTTAAATTAAGAATCTTCATAATCTTATTTTTAATTTTTCTAATAGGACGAAAATGTCAACAGAGAGTTACACAAAACGTTATTTTTTTCTTTCAATGGCAAATACAGGGGTTTCAATAGCAAAATAAACTATTTGCCGCTGATCGTTCAGCTTATAATCAAACTTGAACTTATCTTTCGGAATTTTATTTCCAAAATTTTTCTTGGCAGCTTCGGAAACGAAATTTATTGTGCGAGCCCAAAAACCGGAATTTGGAACCTCCCCTTCTTCTGTTTTGATTATTTGTGGCTCCGGTTCTTGATAAACTGCCAATGTGTGAGTTATCGGTAAGGTTGTTAGGTTGATGGATTTTTCGGCAATTGTTTCAATTTCAATAGTAAAATTCCTAGGTTGAAGAGTGGCTATTTTAGCTCCTCTTCTTTTTTGTATTGGTTTGGAAGAAACTGTCGTTGCAACCGGCGACTCCAAAATTTGTTTTTCGTGCGTTTCTTCTACTTTTGATGAGGCAAGAATTTCAATACGTTCCGCAGTTCCCGTGGATAATTTATTATTCGTTGTGTTCAGATTCTGATCGTTTAAAAATCGATAAACCAACAACATAATCAACAGAGAAGCAGCAACCGTAGTAGTAAATGTCAAAAGGTGAATCTTAGCTGCCGGTTTTCGTTTAAGTTCCTCGCGACGGGGATAAACAATTTTGGTATCGGGAAGTAAACGAGTAGATAAAAAATCGAATTGATACTCAACATGAACGTTTAACCATTTATGATATTTTCGAAGGGAATTTTCTGAGAGATCTCCTTCCATTGCTGCAATGGCAAACCATTGCTCATTGTCGGTATCAATTGCATCGTTTTCAAAATCGGGTATTTGATAGAAAACCGATTTTTCTAGACTTTCAACTGCGGTATTAAGTTTCGCCTTTTTTAGTCTTTCGTATGTTTGAAATGCTTTGGGTTGCTCTTGGATCCACTGCCAAAGTTGCGCCCTCTTTTCCTCAGGATAATCGCCTTCCAAAAGACTAATAACCAATTCGTCTGCATTTTCTTCTGCGAATGGCACTTGGTCGATTTTCTTTTTTAAGAAAGAAAAGTCGGGCACTTGGGTTTTATCCAAAGGTTTTAGTTTAATATTACTAAACCATTCAAATTCAGCTTGTAAATCCGGATTTTTACGCAGAAATTCCCTTAATTCAGCAACCTTTTGAGCCGAAAGATTACCATCGTAATAATCGATGAAAAACTGTTCGTAGTTATTTCGTGTAATGGCTGCCATTTAAATAACGTTTTCAGGTGTCCCAATAAAGTCTTTTAAAAATATCCTTGCTCGGTAGATATAAACCTTAACCTGCGATTCGTTCAGCCCGGTGATTTCTCCGATTTCCTGATAAGAATAACCCTCATAATCGCGCAGCATGAGTACCATCCGTTGAGTTTCGGGAAGACGCTGAATGGCTTCGTGTAATATTTCTTGTAAATCACTGTAGGTTTTACTATGTGTGATGGCTTGGGGCGGAATTTCCTCGCGATTGTCAAGTCGCTTGGTTTTACGCAAATGATCAATCATAGTATGATAGGCCGTTGTGAAAAGATATGATTTTGCTTTTGTCCCATCAACGTTATTTCGATTCACCCACAGTTTTTCAAAAGAATCCTGTACAATGTCGTGCGAATATTCGCGATCCCGCAAATTTTTCAGAATAAACCGATAAAGACTATCGGCATGAGCATCGACACATTGGTTATATTCTTCAACTGTCATAAGAACGACATTTCCTTGTTCATCGGAGTTAGACGATTAAATCGTCAATTTGTTACACAATAAATAAATTATTCAGATTCACACTCCGACTTTAACCAAATGAGCCAGAGATTAATACCAGATAGACAAATATCTACAGATCAGTTCTTTTTTCGTTTTTTATAGAATTTTCGTTCAATAGTGGTTTAACGACGCTTTACATAGCACGATAAGCGATTCTTATTAAGATCTTTATAACTCTTAATCTCATAAACACCTAATTGACTGCCTGTTACTGAATTCCCGGCAAATCAGAACTGTACTTAATTACACCTATTGGAACGATACTCATTACAGGTCCCGGGGAAGAATGGATTACTTCCGATGCAAACGATCCGAAGAAAATGTCAATAATTTCCGGTTGCATGTGAGTTGTAACAATTACTAATCCCTTATTTTTGGTAAGATACTCCTGAATTGCTTCCTTTCGGGAAGTTTCAACTTTCTGAATAGTGGTTATACAACGAACGCCACGCTCCTCGATATGCTCCTGCACAATCGAAGCTTGTCTGCGAAGATACGATATAACTAGGGCATCAGAGGTTGAAACAAACGATACAACATTGATAACCGAACCAAGCATCTTAGCCATCCGAAGCGCAAGGGGAACCTTTTCTCTGGTTTCCTTCGATAAGTCGAGTGGAAGAATAATGTTTGAAAAATCATCGCATTCACATCCCAATTTAACTGTAACCACAGGGATGGTGGCTTCGGTTACAATTCGAAGCGCATTGCTCCCGATGATTTTCTTCTTTATATTATCTGCAGCACTTGTGCCCATTACAATGCAATCGGCATTAATTTCTACAGCCGTATCAATTATTGTATCACATAGCTTTCCCGACTCAATCAAAGTGGAAAAGTTTTCGGAAGGCACTTGTTCTAAATCAGCCAAGAGCCGGAGCTTTTCGTGAGTCTTCTCAATAAAAAGGCTTTTTTCTTCGTAAGAGAATAAATTCCATGGTGATGAGTGCTCCCGAATAACATGCAATGCAACAATTTTTGCATTGGCAGCTTTGCTAAAAGCAGCAGCCTGACGTAATCCTGCAATGGATTGATCAGAAAAATCGATTGGTACTAATATCTTGAATCCCGCTGTTTTCATATTTTTCTTTTTTTTAATGTTAAACGCTAACGAAACCATTTTTGTAACTAACCAATTCTATTCAGGATAAAAACGATAAAAAATGTTGTTTCAATATTTTTGCTATATTTGGCATAATTTTTACAAATCTACAAAATTATGGAACCAATACAAGCATCCGAACTTATTTTAAATGCTGATGGTAGTATTTATCACTTGAAATTACGCCCTGAAGATCTTTCAGATCTGATCATTCTAGTAGGCGATCAGGACCGTGTTCCTGTGGTTTCACAGTTTTTTGATCACATTGAAATAGAAAAGCAAAATCGTGAGTTCAGAACACACACAGGCATCTATAAAGGACGCAGAGTTTCCGTAATCTCAACCGGAATCGGTACCGATAATATCGACATCGTTGTCAATGAGTTGGATGCTTTAGTAAACATCGATTTAGAAACCAGAACGCTCAAACAACAGCATAAAACCTTAAATTTCGTACGCATCGGGACTTCCGGAGCACTTCAGAAAGACATTCCTGTAGATACACCTGTAGCCTCTATGATTGGTTGTGGTTTCGACGGGCTGCTGAATTTTTATGCCGATCGTAATCGCGTTGCTAACTTAAAATTGGAAGAGGCCTTTGTAAGCCATGTTCGGTATTCTTCGATTCTGGCACGCCCTTACTTCATTGATGCATCACAAATGTTGCTTGAAAAAATAGCCTTCGATATGATACAAGGCATCACCATTTCAGCTCCCGGATTCTATGGCCCCCAAGGAAGAGTGCTTCGCTTACCCATTTTGGATAGCCAAATAAACGATAAAATTGAAACTTTTGCGTTCGAAAATAAACGAATCACAAATTACGAAATGGAATGCAGCGCCATTTATGGTTTATCGGCATTACTTGGTCATAATGCCCTCACTATATGCAATATAATTGCAAATCGGCGTCGGGGTGAATTTAGTTCCGACTACAAACCCCACATCAAAAAAACAATCCAAACGGTTTTAGACAGAATTATCACAATTTGAGTTAATGCGTTGACCGTAAGGGGAGAAACAAAAGTCTCATTCAAATGTTACTTTTGAATCATGTTGAGTAATATTAAGAAAATAGCGAAATACAAATCGCATGTATTGATGCCGCTACTGCTTCTGGTAATGGCACTCACAATGTTTATGGTCCTCCCCGACGAACGTATTTTTAAGCATGAATTCAGACTTGGAGCTCCTTGGACAGAAGAGGACCTGATTGCTCCCTTCAACTTTCCCATCTACAAAACTAACGATGAAATCAACAAAGAAATTGATAGTCTAAAACACTTAAGTCCTGTTTTTTATATTGTAGATACACAAAAAATCGAGTCTCATATCCATAACCTTCGAGCACAGATAAAAAACGCCCTTTGGTTGATAAAAAAACAAAACCTGGCGGATATTCCTACAGAATCGGAGGAATGTATAGAGACAGCCCTCGCACAATTTAAAGATTATTTGGCTCAAGGTGTGCTTGATACTTTAACAGAGAATCGCCCCATCATAGTTTTAAATCATAACGAGGCAGTGGAATTCTCAAGAGAGGAAATCCCTTTGAAACAAAATGGGTCGGTTCAATTTAGACGCATTTTGCAAAAAAGCTGTCCATCAGGAGCATGGGTTGAGTCGCTCTCAAAATTAATTCGAAAAAATTATACTCAAGTTTCATCACTTAATTACGATTCAACATTTACCAATCAACATTTTGCAAAACTAAAAAGTGAACTATCGCTTACCCGTGGTTTAATACAGGAAGGACAACGAATCATAAGTCGTGGAGATGTGGTAAGTCAGAAGGAATTTCGGCTCTTAGAATCGCTTCAACGAGAATATAAAGCCCGTGGCCGAAACGAGCCGCAAAAAAATTGGGCTTTAGTAGGGCGATTAATCATTTCTCTCGTCATTGCCGCCTTATTACTGTCATTCATGGTTTTTTTCCGTCGCGACCTTCAGCAATATCATTCAAAAACCATATTGGTTGTGATGCTGGCTGTAATTGTATTTGTTGTTTCATATTTTGCCTCCCGAAGTAAAAGCATAGACATTTATCTAATTCCTTTTGCAATCATCCCCATAGTCATTCGTGTATTTTTTGATACCAGGTTCGCCATTTTCATATTCTCGGCATTAATTATAGTATCGGGATTGATATTGCCTAACGCCTCAGAATTCATTTTCATGCAGTTCATTGCGGGTGTTGTAGCCGTATTCTCACTGCGCTCTATGATTCGACGAAGTCAATTCTCCACGGCAGCCATCAATGTTTTTATAGCATATTCTTTGGTTTACATTGCTTTTACATTACTTCAGGAAGGTGATATCAATAAAATTGAATGGATGAAATTTGTATGGTTTGCCGGAAATGCCATGCTAATTTTATGGAGCTATCCTCTGCTGTATCTTTTCGAAAAAACTTTCGGATTTATGTCGGATGTGACTCTTATGGAGCTTTCTGACACCAGTAATCCGCTTTTACGAAAATTAAGCGAGGTTGCCCCCGGAACCTTTCAACATTCGTTACAAGTGTCAAATCTTGCTGAAAGTGCCATCCGAAAAATTGGAGGAAATCCGCTTTTGGTATATGTGGGAGCACTTTACCACGATATCGGGAAAATATATATGCCTCAATACTTTATTGAAAATCAGAACCAAGGCATTAACCCACACCAAAAGCTCAGCAACCAGGAAAGTGCCCAAATAATAATATCCCATGTTGAAAAAGGCGTTGAATTGGCCAAAAAACACCATCTGCCTGAACCTATCATCGAGTTCATTCGAACCCATCATGGAGATAGTCTTGTTCAATATTTTTACCGCACCCAAGTCAATGCAAATCCTTCACTTAAGGTTGATCCCAAAGATTTTCAATATCAAGGGCCATTGCCAAGTTCTAAAGAAACTGCTGTTCTGATGCTGTCTGATGCGGTTGAAGCTTCCAGCAGAAGCCTGAAAAATATTACCCCAAAAACTATCGATTCTTTAGTTGAGAAAATCGTTGATGGAATTGTTAAAAGCAATCAACTTCGTAATGCAGACCTCTCGTTTAAAGATATACAAACTATAAAGGAAATTTTCAAAAACAAACTGAACAACATCTACCATTCACGTATTGAGTACCCCGAATTAGACCTACCTTCTGAAGAAGCGGTTTAACCAAATTACTTTTTTATCGCGATAAGCCTTTTTCACGCCAACTGTTTTCTCAATTGTTTTCCCTATTAAAATATCCATTATATACGATATTTTGTTGGCTATCAGGATTATAAAAAAACAGAAAGCCTTGTTCCCGGGGCGGGCAAGGCTATCTGAAACCAACCAGAAACCAGAAATTTGGGAGCGTTAACTCCC
>DAOTAV010000015.1:0-20816 GCA_035382785.1 Salinivirgaceae bacterium
TTTTCCTCTTGTTCCAGACGTTTCGCTTTTTGCTCTAACCATGAACTGTAATTTCCTTTCCATGGAATTCCCTCCCCACGATCAAGTTCAAGGATCCAACCGGCTACATTGTCCAGAAAATATCGATCGTGAGTAATGGCTATTACCGTTCCTTTGTACTGTTGAAGATGCGCTTCTAACCATTGGACAGTCTGAGCATCAAGATGATTTGTTGGCTCATCGAGTAATAAGATATCGGGGTTTTGAAGCAATAATCGACAAAGCGCAACACGCCGACGCTCCCCTCCACTAAGATGTTTTATCAAAGCATCTTCGGGCGGACATTGAAGAGCATCCATGGCTCGCTCTAATTTGTTATCAATTTCCCAACCTTCTAAGTTATCAATCATCTCTGTTAATTCTCCCTGACGTGCAATCAATCGATTCATTTCATCATCATCAAGAGGTTCGGCAAATCGGTTGTTGACTTCTTCGTATTCCTTCAATAAACTCACGATGTGTTGCAACCCTTCTTCGACAATTTCTCTTACGGTTCGATTTTCGTCAAATTGAGGTTCCTGGGGTAGATAGCCCACCGAATATCCGGGCGAAAAAACTACTTGACCGTCATAATTTGGATCTTCTCCGGCTATAATTCTTAAAAGAGTTGATTTTCCACTACCGTTTAAACCAATAATCCCAATTTTTGCACCGTAAAAAAACGATAAATAAATATTGTTCAAAATTCGCTTTTGAGGAGGTATGGTTTTGCCCACACCTACCATTGAAAAAATAATTTTCTTGTCGTCGGACATAGTTTTATTCCTTATGTTTTAAATAAAAGTGCGTAACTCAACCAGAGCTACGCACTTTATGTATATTCAGACTATTTATTTTGCAAGTTTTTTAAAGTCCTTAGCTCGCATTCCCTGAGCTTGTTTGCCCTTACTGATATGGAACCAGTCGAAATAATAGAGATCGGCATTGTCGGCACCTAAAATCACATTCCAGCATCGAGCCTTTTTATGATCTTTCATTGGAGCCACTTGGTGTAAAATCACGGCATCAGGATCATGGCGGTCAATAACAGCTTCGATTTCTTCAGTTGAGGCAATTTTTACATTATATGGATAATATTTTTTGATCTTTGCAACCGTACTTACCTCAAAGGTTAGCTCGTCGGCTCTTAAATATAAAGTCTTGTTATGGATTTTTTTAATATTTTCAGAATAGAACTTTATTGCTCTACTGGAAGATTTTATTTTTGGGTTATTTACTAAGTTATGGACGTGCTGCTCAATAAATTGTAAGATTAACCCTAGTTTATAATCATATGTACTCTCGTCGACGTTTGTGTAAGAAATTGGCATTCCTGAGATAGTTGGCATATCTGCCACGGTTGGATAATTTCCACCAAGTGTGAGATTGAGAAATAAATATTCAGCTACCTCTCTATCCCGGTTAAAATAAACATTGTTTAACATAAGGAAAGATAAATTCGGATTCATCCTCAAAGAGTCAAAAAGCTGGGGATTGAATGTCATAAATTCATAAGGCGTAATTGTCCAATGCTTTTTAGCTGTTTCCTGAATTTTCTTATTATAAACCAATAACGGATTATCCTCAAGAAAGATAATTGTTTTAGTTTTCATGAACTGTTGCAATTCAGATTGCTTTGGAACAATCAATTTTCCTTCAGCACTGAAAGTCGCGAAGAGTAATAATATTCCAACGATTTTTGTTTTCATAGGAGTATAATGGATAATTATTTAAATTTCTCTTGGCAAAAATATATATTTTCAGTTGGTTTTCCAATAAAAAATCCCTGTCGGGATGGAAAAACCGACAGGGATTCAATTTTCATAACGTATAATTCCTACTGTTTTATTACCTTCAAAATTGTATGTTGATCGCTCATATCTACGAGAAGATAATAAATTCCCGGTTGTAAGTTGGCAAACAAATGTCCGACATCTAACATACGTTCTCCGTTTCCATTAAATTCACCGTAAGAAACAAAACCTCCGGAACTGTTCAAAACTGTCACTGCCAAACTGTAAATTCCTTGTTCCGCAGTAATATATGCTGAATTTATCACAGGGTTTGGATATAAGGTCAATTCAGTGGAAGAAGGATCAATGATTGTTACACTAACCATAGGATATTCGGTTTTCTTACCATCCATATCGAATTGACTCAATCGATAGTAGGATATTCCTGGGAATGGTCTTCTATCCTCATGGATATATATTGTATTGGTCGTAGAATTTCCAACCGAACGCACCGTTGCCAATCGTTCAAAGTTGACACCATCAATCGATTTTTCAATTTCAAATCGATCACTATTGCGCTCTGAAGCTGTTTCCCATTCGAGTCGAACGCTCCTATCTTCCGTAACGGTTGCATTGAATCGTATAAGTTGAACAGGCAGAGGATTAAGAATCTCATCAGTACTTGCAAAGGTTATCGGACTAAAGCTAGAGAAAGCCACTGATGATGTAATTCTTCCGGGAGCTCCGGGAGTGCTAGCCATGTAGGCATTGTTTGTTCCCATATCTCTCCACTGTCCTGAATAGAAATGAGCTACTCGTAATGTTGCTAGATCGTTAATCCGCGACCAAGTTGTATCTTCCCAATGGAGAGTAACATAGGGTTGAGCGGTACCAACTCCTCCAACTCTTGATAGATCCCAGTACTCTATCTTACTTACGTGATGCAGAGTAGGTGCGATACTAGTAACGTTAGTATATTTATTATTGAAGTATTCAGCGACAAATGCCCCGGAACCACTCATACCTGAAATTGCTAACCGAGCAAAAATATTTCCTTTCCCAATTGGGAAAACGAAGTCAGTTACACCATACTTCCGCATTGGCCCGGCAACAAAACTACTTGCATTCCCTGTTGAAGATGTCGCTCCTTCTTCGAGTGAAAGAACATACGAGGATGAAGTTTCGATAATTCCTGAGGTTAACTCAAGATGACCACGAACCAATATGTTTGAATTCAGAACAATTTGAGGAGCAGTACCAGAAGTATTGTTAACTGTTAAATTATAAAGGTTCGCCTGTGATCCGGTAAAAGTTTGTGTGCCTGATCCAACCAATTCTAAAGTGCTTGTTCCGTAATTGAATGTTCCAGAGTTTATGGCAAAATTACCTGATAACTGAATGGTTGAGCTTTGAGCATATACATTAGCAGCTATGGATAAATTTCCTTGAACGACATTGGTACCGTATAAATACTTAGCACCTGACCCACTAAAAGTTACATTTCGAGTTTGAATTCGGTGAATATTTTGGGTCGAATTTCCATTGAAAACAGTGCTTGAAGACGAACCGGGAGTTACAGTCCCATCATTCTGCCAGTCACCGGCAACACGTATCTCTCCATTAAGATTTATTTGAGAGTTGGTGCCGATGGTAACATTTTCTGAAACAGTCAATAGGACTCCGGAATTAATAGTAATTTGCCCTGTACCGTTCAGGGTTAGTTTAAAACACGATTGGTTAGAGGAAATATCGGGATAATATGTCGCTCCGCCATTAATAACAACGTTTGTAGTTGCATTCGGAATATTAACACCGTCCCAGTTATTTGGATTGGTCCAATCTGAGCTAACGTTTCCTGTCCAAGCCAATTCACTGTAAGCCCAACCAAAACCGCAATTACCAAAGGTATTATAGCGATTTGCGGATGTTACTGTTCCGGCACTTGTGTTCCCTGTTGTAGAACCTTTACCCATTGATTTCCAACCTAAACTTGTTTCATAAACAGCAGCAACAAGTGGGTCTAGGTTGTCTATACCACTTCGTGTACCATTATACCAATAGAACGTTACGTAAGGTTCAGCAGTACCGGAAAGACGAGATAAATTCCAATACTCAACATTGCTGGCTCTATTCAAACCTGTTTGCAATTGAGTTGGATTATAGGCTCCTTCAAAATATCCTGCTCTAAAGGTTGCAGAAGAGGTCAAGCCTGAAATAGCGATAGGAGCATAGTAATTATCAGTACCTATGGGGAAAACAAAATCGTCATCACCAATTTTTGAAAGATACCCTTTAACGTATGTTGTTGAACTTCCGCCCACAAGAGTAGCATTATCATAAAGAGTAAGAGTAGTATTAATTCCCGACTCAACTTTCCCTTGAGTTAAAACCAATTGATTTTCAATATACACTGTCTTTTGTAATGCCACCGCAGTCAATGGTGCACTATTATTGATCTGCAAATTATAGAAGGTTTCTAATTTATCAATAAATTGGGAATTGGTACCATTAAATACTACAGTACTGGTTCCGCGATTAAACGTTTTGGTTCCTTGCCAATCTCCTTTTATTTGAATGGTTTTGTTTCCAGCATTCAAAATGGCTCCAATGGTTAAGTCTTTTAGGATTGAAACGTTGGTTAACAACGTTTTTTCACCATTTCCTGATAATTGAAGATTAAAGAAATTGCTTCCAAAAGCATTATTAATGGATTGAGAGGAGTTGCCATTCAAAACAAATGTTCCGTTACCATGAGTAAATCCTGAATTGTTAACAAAATTACCAGCGATAGTAATAGTGTGACTGGAATTAGTAACCACTAAAGTACCTGCATTGATTTCAAAATTCCCTTGAATAGTAATGGCACTTCTTGTGCTAAACTGAGCCGTTCCGGTTCCATTTCCACTATTTAATCTCAAATTGTAGGGTGTAGCTGAACCAAAAGTTAATTCGATATTGTTTGTTGAATTAAACTCAAGTGTACTGGATCCACCGTTAGCAAAAGTTCCATTGCTTGAGAATGTTCCACCTACTTTTATTGTTGAATTTGAACCGTTAGTAACTACAAAGCTGCCTCCATTATCAAAATTCTCGCTGATACGTAAGTCTTTATTATCGGATAGCGTCACAGACGCACCGGAATATATTGTCAATCGTTTTATTGCGGCTTCGGTAGATACAAACGTTGAATTGATATTCGGATAGCGAGGCATTCCTGATTGAATGAAAATAATGGAATTTGCATCAGGTATTGCCTCAGGATTCCAGTTCAACGGATTGTCCCAGCGGGTATCATCTGCACCGGTCCAGAATAATGTCGGTGTTGTATATGTCCAAACGATTTTTCCACCACTATATGTACCGTCATCTTCTTCAAAATAATGTCCTGCGCGCAACCCATAAGAATCTTTAAATCTCACTATTCCTGAACAAGAACAAGTTCGGGTTGCATTATAGAGAGCGCCTTGGGAGAAGTTTACATTGCGAATTTCAAGCGTATCGGAAAACGTGTTTAAGAAAGTTATGTATCTTCCCGATGGGTGCCCAAAAATAAATGTTCCGTAAGACAAACTATTGGTAGGATCTACGGATGCAGATCCGGTTAAATTTAGTCCATTAATGTTGAGGTATTCAAATTTATAATAAGTTGCAGCAATTGTGCCATTTATGGTCACTTCGTAACGTCCACTTCCTTGATTAGTAAATAACACCTCGTGATCAAGAGAACCAATGGCATTCAATCGACCGGTAGTTTGAATAATCAAACGGGATCCGTCGGTTAATCGTAAACGGCTATCATCCAAAAATGTAATGGTTCCGCTAACCGATAAAATTTTTACTAAGCTTGAGCTACCAAAGTTTACTGTATTATTACCTACCACAAATGTTGCTCCACTTTGAATCGTTAGGTTATCATTGGTAGTTAAATTTCCTAGTAGATTATAGGTTCCGGCAACAATTTCGATTTTCCCAAGTGTATTACTACCCGGTTTAAAATTAAATGTTCCGAAAGATCCCAACATTAAGGTAGCAACAGCGTTACTAAATTGTCCATTGTTAATAAATGAGCTTAGGACAAGCAGATAAGCAGCACTATTTAAAGGAAGCGAGAATTGTGAAATAGGACTAATTTCAAGATAATACAGTTTATTTTCAAGGAAATTCATATTTACAATTCCATTTTTTGCAATAATTAAACGCAAGCGGTCATTCCAGATTTTACTGTATATAGTAGAAGACCCTTCTCCATCCATAACAATGGTGCCACCATTGGAGGTATTCAAATAATAGATTGAACTTATGGAAAGATCTCCAAAGATGTGAAGTTTTGTACTATCGCTTTCGAAATAGAAATCGGAACGGATATCAACATAACCATTAACTTTTAACACTCTCTGATTAGATGAGGCTTCTTTTACCAAATAAAACGGGCCATTTACTCGTAATTCTCTGATAGAAACTGTATCGGGCATATTTCTTAAATAGCAAGCATACCCTGTATTATTGATCACAACCTTATCATCTTCGGTAGGAAGGCGATTAAGATCCCAGTTTTGTGGAACATTCCAATCGTATCTTGTAGAGCCTGTCCCGTAGCCTCCAACCCATGTTATGGTATTTACAACATTCCAGTTAACAAGATTATAAGGGTCGTCTTCATAATTTGGCCCGGCTAGGTCACCCGACCAATCATAAATATCAATAACCCCAAGTGAATTAATCTTCTTGATATTTCGGGTTCCGCTTAACGGATTTTGGGGGAAACGAAGGCTATATATACTATCACTGCCGATAAAATATTGATTATTCTCTATTTGCAAGCAAACCCCACCCGCTTGAGGATTGCTGAAAGAACCCTTGCTGAAATTATTTTGTGGGTCAATCGTTGCTCCCGATTTAACATATACTCCTGGCAAGGCCATTCCACTAAAATAATAATCCCGAGCCTTTATGGTTCCACCACTATTAACATTCAAGTAATAGCGATCCCCCGATGTGTTCCCTGTAATAGTTGATGTTAAGGTAGAAGTGCCTATTACCTCTAATATTCCTCCGTTATCAACATTAATAATACCATTGTTGCCCATACGAATAGTTCCGCCGGCACCCAAAGTGAATTTTGCACTTATGTTAGCTACATCTGAACCATCGCCTAAAGATAATGTATTCCCGTTGAGATTGAATTCTCCGGCTGTGACTTGGAAATTTCCATCAATTCTGAAATTATCCAAGACATTATAGGTTGCACCTCCATTAACAATTAAATTAAAGAATCGAGAGTTATTCCCGCTAATTGAGGCATTACCTAAAGATTTATTTAAGACATAGGTACCGTTGAATCTGAAAAGCCCTTCGTCCGTTGCAAGAAAATCGCCTCCAACATAAAGAGTTGTTGTGGTTTCGAATTGTCCCTTACGAACCCATAATTTATCAGAAACTGTCAATTCTCGTGTAGCACGAACGAAATTAGTGGAAGTTTGTTTGTTAACTCTAATTTTGCTAAAGTTGTTAACAGAAGCAGTTGTTAGATTTATGTATTGATCTACTGATCCATTAAAAATAACCTCGCTTCCTCCAGGATTATAAGTGGACCCTCCCGAAGAATTGTTATTCCAATTTCCTGCAATTTGAATAGTGTAACCCAAGCTATTGAATGTAACTCCCGAAACATCAATATTAAAGCTACCTAAAATGCCTATATCTCCATTTAGATTCTTTGTAGAATTTCGAAGACGTAATGTACCATAATTAATATCGATATCACTGGTTTTCCCACGAATTAACTGCGTTGATGTTGATTCATAAGCTGTAATGGATAATGGATGAATTTGATATTCGCTAAAACCAGAAGGAAAATTATCGTAGCCGTTTACGTAAAAATTCACATTTCCATTAACATTCATGCCTACCTGAAATGTCCCATTAGTCGTTGAATTGTTGATAGTATAACTTTGTAATGTAAAGTATCGATTGTCTATAACCACATCGTTATTTACGATAAGATTTCCATATAGAGTCTTCCAATTATTAACTGCAGGCGATGAATTATTAAATCGTACATTCGTGAATTTTCCTCCATAGACGTTCTGATCACCTCCTGTGAAATTCACCCAACCATTACCTAACACGTCATGGTTTGGTCTCCAATTAGTGCCACGGAAATAAACGGAACCTGAATTATCTAATATTGCTCCGGACTCAGAATCAAAATTACCGGCTATAACCACAGCTGAATTTGTGTTAAGTTTCATGGTTACACCGGATCTTAATCTAAATGCATCGCCGGTGAAAGCAACAATAGTTGAATCCGTAAAGCTCTTTATTCCGCCATTTTGCAAACTTAATCGGCTGAATATTCCATTTTTTATGGTTTGGTTGTTCCCATTCAGATTAAAATATCCATTATTTGTCGTAGAGTAAGTTCCCGCATAGTATTCATAATTTCCTTTGAGATAATAATTATAGTTGTCGGTTGACGGAACGACATTCCCACCTAATTGCTGCCAATTACCATTGAAAGTCAGTGATGCCCCTACAAGATTATAAGTTCCGTTTCCATTGAACTTAATATTGTAGAAACTGCTATTCCTTGGCGTAATAAGAGAAGTTCCAGAGTTTCGCTTAAAGAGAACTGTGGATTGAGACTCTACAACATTGGCAGTAGAGTTAATATCATAATTTCCGGTTACAAAAAGCACGGCATCTGATCCAAAGGCAAGGATTGATGATGCACCCATTGTAACGTGACGTGATACTTTTACGGTATCAACACCAGCCTCTATAGTCAAAAATCCGTTAGTTAAAATCAAATCTCGACAGATTGCTCCTGAGTAGTAAATTACAGGATTTGAACCTCCGGTAGTTATTCGAGGAATTTCGGCGTCAACATTGGAAGTTGGGACTGTAGGAGGATTCCAGTTGCCTGGTTCAAACCAATCTGAATTTACAACTCCTCTCCAAACAACTTTTGAGGGGGTAGGCCAAAAAACCTGGTTATTAGGATCGAGTTCATAGGTCTCTGAACCCATATTCCCGGTTATATCACCTGCCAAATTGATATTACCCGCACATCCAGTTGGGCGATAAATATTATAGTGGCGCCCGACTATGGGTGTCGTAGGATGTTGAAATACCACATTTTCAATGTTTCCGATAGATGTTGTATTAGCAGAAATCCTCATATAATAGAATCGATCTCGAATAGTTACTCCATCAGCCGGATCTATATATTGATTGTTTGGATACATATTCATCCAAAGACCATTCGAAAAGTTATTCAAGGGATCAATCGTTACACCGTCATCGATCACAAAACCATTGTAATTAAGTCTTTCTACCTTATAATAATTAAATTTAAGATTGGCACCCGAGTAGGCTCTCATTGCAATACCCCTGTTCCATCCGGCAGAGTTAAACTCCTTGATTACTGCAGTGTTAGTGTTATCTCCAACAAGAATGAGAGTTCCATAAATATTAAAAGTTGGATCTAAATCGGCAAGGTTAAACAACAACTGAGCACCGGCATCTACTTCTAACGTCGCACCTGAGGCTATTGTTGTGATCTCGCCTGGAGGTGTACTCGTGTCGTCGTTACCCAGTGTTAAATTTTTACCATTGAGTTTTAAATGCGCTCCGGAATAAAGAGTAGTATTTTCGGTTATAGTCATATTATCGCTTAAGGTGTAAATTCTATTGTTGGTATATACACTGTTGAATACCACATTATAGAATGACCTTCCTCCTGATAGAATTGTTTTTGGATCGCTATTGGGGCTTTCAAAATAAACAGTATTAGTGTATGGAGTAAAGTTTCCTTCAACTGTCCAATTACCCCTTACCGAGATATTGTACGGGAAATTAGGATCTTCAGTTGAACGGAAGTTCACATTGGTGCCAACGTATAAATCTTCAACTGAAATAGAGTCGAGCAAATATTTATTGCCACCGGTTGTAAACGAAACATTTCGGGCACTTATTCCGGGAATGTACTGATCGCCGTTTCTATCGAAGATGAGATTTGAGTTAGAAACATTCCACCCTCCCGAACCAATAATATATATATTATTTGATCCAATGTTATGAGTTAATGAGCCAAAATTGACGTTGCCTGTCCCCGATATGGTAATATTTTGACGAATGTTAAAACCTGCATCTTCAACTGTTAATGTTCCAGAATTAGCAAAGTAAACTTCATTAAAGCGATTATTACCAGGTTTTATTGTTTGAGCTGCCCCTTGGAAACGGAAAATTCGCGCCGTATGATCGAATCGACCATTGTTGGTTAAGGTATTGCCCGAAAAGTATATATTATTAGGAGTGGTAACTGTATCATTAGCGGCAATGGTGATATTTCCCGTAAAATAAAAATTCAAAGTATTAAGGTTTTTTATTCCTCCTTTATTAGTAGTTGCCAGATGATTTAAACGTACTTCATTGAAACCTCCTCCTGCGTATATTTGCTGATTTCCTTCCCCATTAAAAAAGAAGGTTGAAGTGGAAGATGCAGTATAGTTTCTCAAATCAGCACTTGCACCACCAAGGTAAATATTGTAGCCATTATCAATCAATTGAATTAAATTACTATTTACGATCAAATTTGATTGAACAATTAAGTCTCCATGTAAGTGGGTTTCACGAGCGAAATTATCATTCAAGTAAACATTTCCGTATGTTACCCCGGGAAGTATCGATTGCTTATGGGTACCACGCAAATAATAGCTGTTGGTAGGATGTATTGTATAGCTGCTGAAACCTGTCGGGAAAGCATAAGTAATGGTGGCCGATGTATCGACGATATAGCTATAGATATAAGAATTTGCTCCAATCTCAAAACTTTTCGATGCTGCAATACAAGTGATTTTATAGGTTTGCATGTTAAGATTTATTCCATCATCCAAGTGCATATTACCGGTTAACGTGTAATTGTTGTATTGTGTTAGCACTCCGGTCCCTGCTTTGACCAAGTTGTTGAAAAGAGTAACATTAGACCCGGGTGCAAAATTTCCTCCGTTATGGTAAAGAGTTCCGGTTCCCCAATTTATCTGATAAACAGCTGAATCAATAGGATTTTCAAAAGACAAACCACCAATTAGATACAAATCGTAATTATTCATATTCAATTGGCAAGGTCCGTCATAGCCTCCATTCTGATTATAGATATAAACACTTCCATTTACATATAAATCACCATTTGCAGTTTTAACCCGTTTAGGATTTGGGCTACCATTAGTGGTATTTCTGAAATATAAATTGTAATATTGTATATTCACTCCACCGGTAATTATTTGATCAATTGGGCCTCTGTATTCTACGGTTCCCCCGGAAATGTTATATCCACCAAAATTTTTTGGGAAACTTTCGGTACCTAACAAATAAAGGATACCTCCATCCATATTGAAGGAACATCCTGCGGTTCCGATTATTTGCGTTGATGCAAAGCCGACGGCCCCAACATATAGATTTGAACCTGAAACGTTGAATAAATTTCCATTGATGGTTAAATTATTGGCTATATATCGCGTGGCAATCCCTTCAAAAGATAGATGATTGAATGTTGTTTCTTTTGTTGATGTAGGTGAATTGTAGTTTCCAATATAAGAAGTGACACCAACTGCGTTGAATACGACTTTTCCCCCACCAGTTTGAGTAAAACCATTATTTCCTTCATAGTTATACCAATGCCGTGTAACGTAAATGGTTTGTGTACCGCCGTTAAATCTGGCTCCGGCGTTAATGGTAAGATCCCTGTCTATAAACAGAGTTGATTGCGCAATCTTTTCTGATGAACCGGCAAAAAGAATATCGTAGAATCGACCGCCGTCAATATATTGTGGGGTTCCATCATTTCTTTCAAAACGAACAATTGATGTTGATGCATTGAATGCGGTGTTTGATGCAGTCCAATTGCCACGAATGTTCATAGTTTTATTGGATGCATTTAGCTCAGCATTAAGAATTTTTATATGCCCTGTAACGATAATATTGGATCCTAATACAACAGAGCCGCCCGTTCCATCTATAATCAATTCATAAAACGTATCCGTCGCTTTTGTGACAATCGTATGATTTCCGACTACGGGATTAAATTTTACCACCGATGTCCCCGGATTAAAAGTTCCGGCATTGGTAAAACTTCCACCAAGTATAATACTATCGGCTGAATTTACCTGAGTCAATGTATTTCCCGTGAGTATTGTTAAATCGTTTAAAATTGTCAGCTTTCCATTATTGATCGATAGAGTGGTAGCAGAAGCCTTTAAATTAAGTGATTTACATGTTGCATTTGCTTGAATATTAACACTATAAGCTCCAACCACATAGGTATTATCTAAATACACATTATCGTTGATTGTAGGAACTTGATTATCGCTCCAGTTGGCTGCTGTGGTCCATTGAGAGTTGCCTCCCAAACCTGTCCAATATTTTGCAGCCTCATTTGTCCAATTAACAACATTTCCCGGGTCGTATTCATACGTAGCTCCGGCTAAACTACCTCCTGCATTATGGAAAGTAAAAATACCACTACCTGTTCCGGCATCACGATAAACATTATACACTGGTCCTGAATTAAACGTAACATTAGTAATAGTACGATCTGAATTGAAGGTAGCTCCCGAAAGGATTGACAAATAAGCAGTTCCTGCCCCACCGGCACCTGCCATGAATCGTCCATCGGAAAAATTTTCAGTGGCATCGATGGTTCCTCCAACGAAACGCATCCCTTTGCCTGAAGTATTTTCTATATTGTAATACTTAGCGTGGGTAGTTCCACTATTTTGAACAAAGTTGAAATTGCCCGAGGTGGAACGTAAGGTTGCTATCCCAGTTGGTGTTCCGACAAGTTTAAACGTTCCATTATTAGTTAGAGTTCGAGTGTTGGGGATTCGTAGTTCCGATAAAGAATCAACATAAAGAGTTGCACCTATTCCGATAATAACATCTCCACGTGTTGTATTATTTAATTGCAAAACATTTTGAGCGAGTCTGAAAATGCCACCGGTGAATACGAGGTTTGGTGAAGTTTCGCTGTTATCAACAATCATTTGGTTTTTGAGAATATATTCTCCATTACCGATGAATTCCATATATCTCAACAAATGATTATCACCCGGATTAAAATCATAAGGTCCGGTATTCCCTTCCAGATATAATTTGGGATATCCTGAATAGTGAATGTTCATTTGAAAATTCCCGTAAAGGTTTTTGAATGAACCTCCAACGTACATCTTATTCCAATAAAGGTAGAATATTCCATTTTCCAAAGTAAAATTATTCAATACCCGTAGGTCGTTGGCATAAGTCTTCACTGAAGGTGTTACCGGATCGGAAATAGGATAAAGCCTGGTCCAGGTTTGGTTGTCACGGTTGTTGACCACTAGATTGTAAAATTGTTTTCCTGGTCGTCCCACGTGATCATTTCCAATACTGTCACCGGTATATATGTTTGACCAGTTACCAATAAAAGTTACTGTTCCTGTCCTTGGAATAAATTGTCCGGTTTTTGTTCGATTGGCATTAAATAAATTGTTATACCAGTGCTCTTCTATGGTAATATTATACACCGTTGCACCATTATCAGGACTAACATCAACAACAGCAGATGTATCAATGGTGAGAGAACCCAATAAATCCCAATGTGCAGTCAGATATTTGGTACCATTTCCTGTGGCATAAATATTTTGGAATTGTCCTGACCCTATATATTGATTGTTACCATTCAAATAAAGTGTTCTGTAATGCTGAAAAGTTCCTGAGTTATTGATAAGGTTACCTTTTAGATAATGATCCCACCATTCTCCTGTTAGAGTTGCACCGTTCAGAATGATATCTCCCTCAATGTAAAGAGGATTATCGTAGAATCGTTTAACTCCGGAGCCGGTAAATTCCATGGTAGGATAGGTTGTGAGAGGTCGATAATTTCGAATTAACTGCCCACCACTATTGTTGTTAAAAATAATCTTAGCTCCGGCACTCCAGATAAATTCGCACCCGGGTTGGATTACCCAATTACCTCCAACAGTAAGGGTATTACCATTTAGATTGAAATCACCTTGGTTTTGAACAAAGGTAAAATTATTATGTACCCCAAGGTTGCTATTGGCAATAAGTGCAGTTCCTGATGTCTTGTTAATCGTTAGATTATAAAAATATGAGCCGTTTCCGTTTTGAATTGAAATTGTTTGATCGAAGGTACCGTTAAAAGTGACGGTTCCGGTTGTCGGCAGAAATTGCCCATCCGAGAGGTTAGTCCAGTTACCTCCAACTGTATAATTATAATTATATGAATTTATAGTAACTCCGTTGCCAATATTTACATCTCCTTGAATGGTTTGGTTTCCTTGAAGGATTTTTTCACCAGTCCCGCCATAGGAAACATGCCAAAAGGTTGCTTCGCTTATGTATTGAGTTCCATTACCATTGAATGTAACGGTTGGTCGCCCCAATCCGGAAACTGTAGCATCGATATATGCGCTTGTTAAATTCCAATTCCCCCTAATCTGATGATTGGGATTTACACCTGCTTTACTTGCTCTAAGACGGAAAGTGGGTGTTCCATTATGCCGGGAAAAATTTCCGAGAACTGTTATTCCATGCTCAAAAACATAAAATGTTCCACCTGTGCCCCCAAGCTCTAAATTACCGTAGGTTATAGAAGGGATTGTAATGCCAATATTCGCGTCGTAGCGTACTGTAGAATTAGCATCCAAATTAGTAGTAACAAAAGAATTTACTGAGGTACCAAACTGATTACTCCCTACTAAAACTCGCACATTGTTTCCTAAGGCAAAAGTTCCGCTGGAGTTTCCATTGATACGAATATTATTCAAATCAATATTAACAACATTAGCAGGATTGGTACTTTCGTTAACAACCGTAAAATCACCTAAAACTGTAAGATCTATGGTTGAATTTCCTGGATTGGTTTGATCATCTCCTACAAAATATTTTGTTCGTTCTGTTGTGGGAGCCCTATTAACAATTGAGAAATTATTGAAAGAGTATTGGCTGGATGCATCTCTACGATAAAAATATTGATTATTATCAATGCCATTCAGAGTAAAAGTTCCTCCGGATTGATTGATAACCACTTTGCGGACTTGATTGGGATCGTAACTATCCTCGAGATTTCCTCTTAGCTCCACATTATTATTTCCTATATGTAAATTAAGTTGTGCGCTGTCAGCTTGAGGTCTCACATAGAGATTACCATTGACAACAATATTTCCACTAATAGTTTTTGTATAAGTAGCTGCTGCTTCTGCAATATCAATAACAAGATGAGGATAGGTTATACCTCCGCGTATCGTTTGATCAGCATTCCAATCGTATCTGACGTAACTTCCATACTCATGGGTATAGGTTCCAAAACCACTTGGATAGTTATCGGTACCTCGAACGTATAAATTGGTATTGGTTTGTTGAATAAATGATTTGGATGAAGTACCAGTTAAATTACTACCAAAACGAATTACAAGATAATGTGATAGAATATTGAGATTACCTTGACAGTGTAGGGTAGTTTGATTTGTATCGCTCGAACCTACCCAAGTATAACCTTCCACATCTATATCAGCAGGACCAAAGGTTATAGTACTTCCGGTAGTATTGTGATAAATTGATGCTCCGGTGGGGGATTTTAAGATAACTTTATTCGTAAAATTTGCTGTTCCATCAAGTCTCACGGTACCTCTAAAGGTGTGTACTTGTCCGGGAGCTCCATCTTGAACGATTGTGCTTGAAAATATATAAAAGATGGCGTTAACATCCAAATTTCCAATAATGTTTTTTGTACCATATTGAGCATTTAAATTATAGAAAGAAGCCGTTCCACTGAGTGTTATGTTTTGGGTTCCGCTCCCATACCATTGGGTTTCTCCGGAAGAGCCTTCATATTCCGATCCGGCATCTATGGTGAAGGACCCGTTAAAACGAATGTTGGCCAATACATCTACTTTGGAATTCGATGTTACTAAAAAGCTGTTATCTACGGTAAAGTTTTGGGATAAAGAAAGAACCCCACCACCATCCACGGTAAGGTTGTGAAAGGTAATATTGGTTCCGGTAATTACTTGAGCAAGAGGGGAGTTGAAAACCCATGTACTAGTATTTCGGTTGAATGTCCCTGAATTGTTAAAATTACCTGTGATTGTATGTGTTAATGCACCTGAATTAAATGTAGTTGAGTTTTGGATGGTCAGATCACCTTTAATGGTCAAGCCTATGGTGGGGGTTAGTGTTCCTGTCTGAACATTTAAATTACTGAGCGTTGGGGAATTGGTACCCTGAATTTGAACTGTTCCGCGAGTTGTTAAATTAACCACGCGATTCGATGCCCCGGGACGTAAGTTAACAGCTCCGTTATTGATTAAATTGCCTCCATTTAGGGTGAGCCTATGCGTTGCATTGAAACTGGCAACTTCAATGGAGCCGGTGTTGTTAACAGTTATATTCCCGTTAACCCACATGGAACGTGCAGTGGTGTTATTACCAAATTTTAAGATCCCGGAAATGTTTAATCCGGCAATGTTGATACTATCATCCACAATTATTTCATGCCCGGTTTGAATGTAAAAGACATCCGTTCCTGCCCTTACGGATGATGGATTTGAGCCACCTCCTCCCGGGTTTGTATTCCAATTGGTAAGACTTGAAAAGTTCCCGTTACCTTGGGAGTAATAGTTTACAGCTCTTGATGTGTAACTAAAAACCGTAAAGCCAATAGTACACACTACTGCCAACATCTTTGAAAAAGTCAAGATTTTCATAATTCAGAGGAATTTACTAACCTACTCCAAATATACATTGAACTGAAATTTATGTTTCGGTTGAGTCATATTATAATAACAGGCAATTGGCAGATATTTGACAAACAAAAGAAAAACCATGACCAACTAAAATTATCACATGATTAACTTCAAAAAACGATAAAATGCAAAATCCATTCATCTTTATAAAGTCAAAAGTCTTGTAAAGGTAGTTATTTTTCCAAATTAGGAAAATCTCTTTATAAAAGATTTTCCGTTTCTTTGCAACAAATTTGAGAAAATGTTTTCCCTTCTTGTTTCTGAGCATAAACAATTCGGTTTTATGGTACGCGCCGTGTGGATGTTTCAAACGGAAGAGAAAAAATATAGTTATGAATTGCTCGACCGTCAGACATCCGCTAAATACAAATTGACAAAAGAACAACAGCAGTTGATTTCCATTTCAGAAAAAAATTCCGATACGCACATTTTCAACCGCTTTAATCGAGAAAAGTATAGAAATTTACAAACTTTTCTCTCAGAAGTATCCAACGATTTGATAACCAATTATATACGCCCTAAGATTGAAAAAAACAACGAAGAGCTCATTCGCATGACGCTCATGTTGGGGACGCCTATTTTTCAAAAATTACACAATTTTGTTACACCAAACAATCAATTGTCAACCAATTATCAATCCCTTAAAGCAGAATTTAATTTTACTCTTTCGGAAAACGGATTGGTTTATACGGCTAATTTCTACGACGGAAATAAACCCATTGAACTCTATAACCAAAATATGGTCACATTATGTCGATATCCCGCCATTTTTATCATCGAGAACAACCTTTATCTAATCGACGGAATAAAATCGACACTCATTGAGGCGTTTACACGAAACAAATCTATCAATATTCCACCCCATTTGGTAAACAACTATTTTGATACGTTTATCAGCAACTTTCTTGCACATTTTGATGCTCATGCCAATGGATTTTCAATAACCGACCTGGATATACAACCGGTTCCGCATTTGGTTGTTGAAGATGGCATCACCGATTCTTATGAAATTAAACTGGGGTTTCGTTATAACGAGCAAATCGTTAGAATTCATGAGCCTACCACCCGATTTCTTGTTGTGGCACTTCCGGGAAATAACTACCGGCGATATTATCGAAAAATTGAGTTCGAGCAAGAAATCACTAAGCAACTTTTAAATTTGGGATTAAAACCGGTTTCGGGAAGTATTTTTTCAGTAAATAAAAACTATCTCAACGCCCTTAGCTGGTTAAATCAACATATTGACTTTCTTAACGAGATTAACGCCACAATCGATATTCGAGTCAAAGAACCTGTTTATGCAGGCAAGATTGAGAAAAACATTGTGGTTAATGAAAAAAACGATTGGTTTGATATTTCGGGAGAAGTGATTTTTGGAGAGTATCGAATTCCAATCCTGAAACTTCGAAAGCAAATTTTACAATCGATTCGTGAGATTATCTTACCCAATGGGGAGAAAGCTTTTCTGCCTGAAGAGCTGTTTGCTCGATTGAAAACGGTTTTTGAACTTGGGAAATACCATAACGGGCAACTTCTTTTGAACCGTTTTCATCAAAACCATCTTTATGGAATCACTCATTCTGTGCCCAAAGTAAAAATTCCTAAAAAAAACAAGAAAAGCAATTTTGAATTACCAAAACTTACCATTGATTTAAGAGAATATCAAAAATTGGGGTTCAATTGGCTGAAAAATCTTTATGATTGTCACGCCGGAGGAATTCTTGCCGATGATATGGGACTAGGAAAAACTGTTCAAATCATTGCTTTGCTAAAAAGTATTTATTCCGACTCCAGGCACGAAATAAAAATACAACAACTATCCCTTTTTGAGCAAGTTACCTATATCGATTCGGCGTTACCATCCAGCTTAATTGTTGTTCCAACATCATTGATTGATAATTGGTTGAGCGAATTACGTAAACTGGCTCCAGATTTAATGGTAATTTCCTATGTTGGGCAACGTAGAAATCTTTCGACCAACAGTTTAAATCGGGGCAAAATCATACTAACCACTTACGGGGTCTTACGCAACGATTTTGAACGTTTGGCCAAAATGTCCTTCGAGGTAATCGTTCTCGACGAAAGTCAAACTATCAAAAATCCCGAATCGGCAATATTCAAAGCAGTAAAAGCTCTTAATGGCAAAACAAAAATAACGCTTACCGGTACCCCCATTGAAAACACCCTTACCGACCTTTGGGCACAGATGGACTTTGTCAATCCGGGATATCTGGGCGCATTGAGTTATTTTAAAAACCAATATGTAATTGAAATTGAAAAACGTAAGAATTCAGAAAAAACAGACGAATTGAAAAAAATTATTGAACCGTTTGTTTTGAGACGTACCAAGAGCGAAGTAGCCAAAGAATTGCCCGAGAAAATAGAGCAGACTATCTTTTGCACAATGACAACCGAACAAGAGAAACTTTATCGCGAACATCTTTCTGCTGTACGCAACCAAGTGCTTGAAATGCTCGACAACTCGGCGCTAAACAATCAATACCGAATTATTGCGCTGAAAGAAATTATGCAACTTCGCCTTTTGGCAAATCATCCCCAAATCGCCGGTTATCCTGAAATCGAAGATAGCGGTAAACAACTAGTGGTTGAAAATCATTTAGATGAACTCTTTTCCGAAAACCATAAAACATTGATATTCTCTTCGTTTGTTCGTCAATTAAACCTTTACTCAGAATTTTGTCGCTCCAGAAACTACCCTTACCTGATGCTCACCGGACAAACTCCGAGCCATGAGAGAATAAAGCTAGTCAACGAATTCCAAAAAAATCCCAATATCAACTTTTTTTTCATTAGCTTGAAAGCCGGTGGTTTCGGGCTAAACCTACAAGCCGCGGAATATGTGCTTTTGCTAGACCCATGGTGGAATCCACAGGCCGAAAATCAAGCCATTGACCGCACTCATCGAATCGGGCAGCAAAACACAGTGTTCATCTATCGTTTCCTGACAAAAAACTCAGTTGAAGAAAAAATGCAACAAATTCAGGAGAAAAAGCGTTTACTATCCAACGAAATCATAAGCAATTCAACATCAAAATCGCTATCAAAACAGGAAATTCAAGAATTGTTAAAAATGGAATAACGTTATCATAACGCAAAAATCGAAGAACTATGAAAAAAACAACAGTAATTCTTTCCCTAATCGTGTTCTTAGGCAGCTATACAGTTCATGCTCAAAAAAACACCAAGCAAGAAAAGAAACAAGCAGCCATAGAAGCGCAAAAAGCTAACATTCAAACTGTCCCCCCAAAAAATACGGAAAAAATAGTACAGAATCCAACGCTGGAGAATCAAGTTCCCATTGACAATGAATGGCTCTACAATAAAATACGACAACTCACCCCGTCAACATGGAATTACCCCGGCGATTCTGTTCGCCATTATGGTGTACCAATCGATGAGCTGTCCGCAATCTTTGGGTACGATAGTAAAGGAAAAATGGGCGTACAGGGAAAACTTATACCCGAGATTCAAAACGAACTTAATTTGACGTTAATTTGGGTTTTATCCAATAAAATTGAGGAGTTGAAACTTGAGAACGAATCCCTTCGCACAGAAATTCAGATTTTAAAAGATAATATGAATATGGTTCAATCGTTCCAAAACGACGTGATGTCCCTACAAACAGATGTTGTAAAATTCCGCGAATACGAAAATCGAATTTTAGACCTAGCCACCAAATTAAGCGACCTTATAAACGATATCAATACACTGAAACAAGAACGTAGATACTGATTTCGGAGCACACAACTGCCATATATTAACTTCGATAGAATCAAGGTTTGTAAGTTATGAATATGGTAGTTGTTTTTTTTAGAATAATATACGCCACTGTGGTATTGCCATAAACTGAGTCTGGTAAACGTTTTCTACTTTTCCGGTAGCAGGATTGAATCTATCTTGCTGTATGTTTTTATTGTTAAACAAGTTGGTTATTTCTAAAGCCCATTCATGCGAAACACGTTTCCCTTCTAACCGAAACCCAACTTTGAAATCAGTTCTAAAATAATCCTTAACCCGAATTGAAAATGCTCGGTCGTAATCGGAAGTATCGTACATTAAAAAATTAATTCGGTTAAAAAACGGACAAAAAAAAGGTGAGGTTGTTGCCCCACCTTTTCTGTATAGTTCGCTATGTTAATCGTCGAGTTTGTGAATCACAAGTCCACTGCGAAGTTTTGGCTCAAACCATGTGGTTTTGGGCGGCATAATATTGCCGGTATCCGCAATATCAATAAGTTGT
>DAOTAV010000016.1:0-20440 GCA_035382785.1 Salinivirgaceae bacterium
GCCCTTCGGCGGTTAAAGTCAGAACTCCGGTGGCATTGCCTTTTCGATCGATTTTCATCGAATTGTTTATTTTCAAAAAGTGATTCTCTGCACTTGATATTGGAGTTTCGCGCAAGATATCACCATCGGGCAACCCTAAAAGATAGTTTTGTTGTTGTTCCCTGCTTGACCACAGTTCTCTGACAAAAGGAACCCATGTAGGATCGAGCAGCAAAAAAGAACCATCGTGGCGTTTCACCACGGTAACGCTATGATTAAACTGGTCGGCCGGAATATCCTCAATTCTTGATCCGGCCATTGTCATAGCAGCATAAGCCTGGAATCCGGCACTTCGAAGCATGGTGACTAACATTCCGGCTTTATCCTTGCATACTCCACAACGATCGGTAAACGTCATCTCTCCGGTATGAAGAGTATATCCCTCGCCTTCTCCCATGGAGATTCCCGAATATCGTATCTCATCGGCCACCCAACGGGTTAACCGGGAAATAGAGTCGAGTTCATCCACCGCTCCTTCCAAGATTTCTTTTACCTTTTGGTCAATTTGTGGAGTTGAGTTGAAACTACCAAAATTTTCATTCACTCCATAGAACCATTTCGATTTATCTTGCCATCGTTCTGTTGTGGTAACAATAACTTTAGGCGCAATATCGGAATCGGCCACCCGACGGGGTTCTTTCTCAATGGGGGTTATTGATTTTAATACAAACTGCGCCTTGCGGAGATTACCTTCTTCCTTAATCTCTACTGTAAAATCGGCATTATAGGTTTTGTACAAAAAAGGCTTTTCTTTAGGTAATATAACTGTGTACGATTTACAATGAATCGGGTATGAATCGAAAAATTCTACAATGTCATAGAAATGTCCACGCATTGGGGGAATAAAACGATCATCGTCGCCGTCGGCAAGCAACGCATAGGTAAACCCTTTTCTTTGGTATTTTATAAAAACCATGTCGCCGGGTTCAAGTCTGCCGGGTTCAACCATTTTTTGGCGTGCGCCCCAATAAATCATTCTTGCCGGCGCTGCAAAATCGTAAACCTTTGAATTGAAAAACGATTCTTTCTCCCCGGTTTTGCGAACTATAAACATATCCATAACCGTTATTTCTGCCGATAACGGATCGTAATCAAGAGTCAGCGATGAAAGTTTTGATGCTCCTTCCGGAGTGAGAACCTGATAGAGTGTTTTTCGTTCAACCACGCTCAAACCCGTCTCACTGACTTTCGAAACTAACGAATCGAAGGCAATAACATAGGGTGATTTCGGATATAACTTCGACAGGTTCTCTGCATTACTCCATGTAAAATATGGATGCTGTGAGAAAAGCGAAAAGCGTCCGAGAAGCAAAAGAAAAATGAGCAGCAAAGGGATCGGTGATTTTTTCATAGATTCATCATTTTAAGGTTAAAAAAAACGGTATAACTTAAACATCGCTCAAATGGACACGACAATAATAAGTAATGCTCGGGATAATTATAATCGAATCCAAATTTCATACATATCATGCCTGCTAAGGATTTTTACGAAAAACTAAAACTTCCTTCTTATTTTCCCGATTAACGGTAATAAAAAAATTCTTGTCGATGGTGTAGATTTCGAGTTTGGGAATTGCAATTTCTTTGGGAATGCAACCACGGGGAGTCTCCCAGCATTCAACCACAACAATTTCGTCGGTAGTAAGATCAACCTTACGATATTTCGATGAATACCTCCCATAGCTAATGAAAAAATAGCGCCCGTCGGGATCAAAAAATGAGCTTGACAGATCGAACCATTCGGGAATCATATACTCTTTGACTAATTCCCAGTTTTTTAAATCGTAAAAAAGAACGTGCGTTGGATAAGTGCTGTAGGTCAAAATCAGAAACCGATTGTGCGGATCAAGCATAAATTCCTGAACCTCCGGTTTTCGAACGCGTGGCAATTTCAACTTTTTCTCAAAGGTGTAGCCTTCCTTATCGTATTGCGCATTTGTCATAAATGCATGAAAAAATAGGGATAGCAATAAGATAAATCGCAAAAGAAACATCTTAGCGTTCATAGGATCAATATTTTAAAATAGTGTCCGAAAATGAAACAGCAGTCCACCAAATTAAGCATATTTGTTCAAAATCATCCATAAACTAAATACATAATTTTTTACAAAACTATTCGGCAAATGTTTTTGAATCATCTTGAATTCATATCTTTACAACAATAATCCTTTTCATCGGTTATTAAATAAACCAAAAAACTTACCAAAGGCATTATAATTGTGAAAACAAAAGCATAATTAACCTTAAAAAAATGAATTATGAAACGAATTGTCTATTTGGGTCTGATTTTAGCCCTGCAAAATCAAGGTTATAGTCAAACCGAAAACACGGAAAAAAAAGGATATGAATTCACTAAAGTTGTTGAAGTGCAAAGCACTCCGGTAAAAGATCAATACCGCAGTGGAACATGTTGGAGTTTCGCCACAACGGCATTTGTAGAAAGCGAACTTCTCCGTATGGGAAAAGAGCCAATCGATCTAAGCGAAATGTATATTGTTCGTAAAGCCTATGAAGAGAAAGCCGATCGTTACGTTAGGATGCAAGGAAATTATAATTTTGCCGGCGGAGGTGCGTTAAACGATGTTATCGATATCATCGCCAAATATGGTGCACTTCCCGAAGAAGCCTATCCCGGGCTTTCCTATGGCACTGAAAAACACGTCCATGGCGAGCTTGATAAAGTATTAAAAGCATATGTTGATGCTATAATTACCAATCCGAACAAAGAACTTTCAACAGCTTGGAAAAAAGGTTTTTCGGCTATTCTCGACAGTTATCTTGGACCGATTCCAACTTCATTCAAATATAAAGAAAAAACATATACCCCGGAAAGTTTTGCTAAAGAGTTTGTTCCAATTAAAGCCGACGAATATGTTTATTTGACATCTTTCACTCATCATCCGTTTTATACCTATTTCATCCTCGAAGTTCCCGACAATTGGTCATGGAAAAGCTTTTTCAACGTTCCTCTTGATGAAATGATGGAAATAATTGATAATGCCTTAAACAACGGTTACAGCATCACATGGGCGGCCGATGTTAGTGAAAAAGGATTTTCACATAAAAACGGCGTCGCCATTGTTCCCGAAACCAATATTGAGGAATTATCCGGTAATGAGCGTCTGAAATGGGAAGCTCTTTCTAAAGAAGATCGTCAGAAACAAATGTTCAGTTTTGAAAATCCGGTTCCAGAAAAGACTATAAGTCAAGAACTTAGACAAAAAGAGTTTGATAATTATAAAACTACCGACGATCATGGCATGCAAATTGTGGGTATTTATAGAGATCAGAATGGTGTAAAATACTATAAGATTAAAAATAGTTGGGGTGTAGAAAATAGTAAATACGAAGGTTACTTTTTTGCATCCGAGGCTTATGTAAAATTTAAAACACTATCTTTGGGAGTACATATCAATGCTCTTCCAAAGAAAACAAAGAAAAATTTAGGAAGGTAAGAGGCTTTTTCATAGCAATTTGGTTTTGGTTAGACAGTAGAAGTGGTTTCCGAAAGGGGCCACTTTTACGCTTTTTATGCAAGGATTCCTAGCATCAAAATTAGTTGGCTATAAGCATCAAGATATGAATCCTGCAGAGAAATCAATCAAGGAAATTACCGTTACAATTCACTTCCAAACCCGATTAAAACGACACTTTTCATACTCTTCTTTAAATTTATGACGGGTTAAGAGTAAAATTCAATAGGCAATTGCACGAATAAATGATTTTTACTATTTTCGTGGCCTTAAATGTAAAACGTAATTATAATTACCAACATGGCAGCATTAGAAAAAATAAGAAATCAAGCAGGATTATTAATTGCCATCATTGGCATTGCCTTACTTTCCTTCATCTTAGGCGATTTGTTTTATAAACGCTCGGTAAGGGAGCAACCTGAAATAACCAAAGTAAACGGCACAAAAATCAGCTATCTTGAATATCACCAAAAAGTAGAAGATGCTGTTGAAAACACAAAACGCCAAATGGGAACAACAACCCTTGATGATGCCACCTATGCTCAAATTCAGGAACAAGTATGGGAGCAAATGGTGAACAAAATTATCATGGCAGAACAATTAGAAGCTGCCGGTATCAAAGTTACCGCCGAAGAATTATTCGACATGGTTCAAGGGAACAATGTTCATCCCGAAATTAAAAGCATCCCACTGTTTCAGAATCCACAAACCGGCCAATTCGATCCAAATCGTGTAATTCAATTCCTACAAAATCTCGACAACGATCCATCCGGTAAATCGCGTCATGCGTGGCTATCGTTCGAAGACTATCTGCTTCAACAACGCGAGAACGAAAAATATTATAATGCCATAGGAAAAGGAATTTATGTGCCTGATTTCTATGCCAAACGTCTAGCAAGAGAAAAAGCTGAACAATTTGACCTTAATGCACTCTTTCTCTCCTACACTTCTATTTCCGATTCTTCAATCGTAGTAACTGAAAAAGAACTGAAGGCCTATTACGAAAAAAATCGTGAAAAATATAAGCAGGGCACATCCATTGACATTGAATATGTTAATTTTGCAATAGCTGCCACCCCATCGGACGAAGAAGCCTTATTTGCTGAATTGGAAGATTTGAAAGAAGAATTTAAGGCTGTGAAAGAACATGAAGCCTATGTAAACGCTAACTCTGATAAAAACTTCGATGGGAAATTCTATAAAAAGGGCGAATATCCAAATAGATTCATCGACTCGGTGATGTTCACCATGAGCGAAGGTGCTATTTATGGGCCTTACAAAGAGGAAAATACTTTTAAGTTAACCAAACTTGTTAGTAAACAAAATCTCCCCGATTCAATTTACATAAGCCAGATTGTGATTTCTCCCAAAAACCAAGAAGAAGTTTCCGCTAAGAAATCGCTGGCCGACAGTATATTGAGATTGATTCAAAAAGGAGAAAAAATTGAAAATCTTGCTCGATACAGCGACTACGCTGAGTCTGTAAAACCCCAATGGATAAGTATCGACAAACTTGGTTTTGCACAAAATCTTTTATCGACCAAAAAAGGTGAAACCATTCTTGAAACCTCTGATGCTAGTTTCCATATAATTCAAGTTGTTGATCGAGGGAAAGAACAACCGAAAATTCAATTAGCAACCTTAGTCAGAGTGATTGCCCCCAGCGAACAAACAAGAACCATGGTTTACCGCAATGCAAGTTCTTTCACTGCAAGTATTACATCAGCAAACGGATTTGACGCCGCTGTTGAAAAATTTGGTTTAGTGAAAAAAGCATCTAACGGATTAACCGAAACTTCCCGTGAAATTCGGGGTCTTGGCAATGCACGTCAATTGATTCGGGAAGCCTTCTCAACCACTGAGGGCTCTCTAATCACAGCTAAAGACAATAATTCCCCCATTTTTGAAATCGGTGATAATTACGTTGTAGCCAAATTGAAAAAATATCGCCAAAAAGGATATACTCCTTTCGAAGATGTCAAACCAACCATTCAACTTGCGGTTATAAAAGAAAAGAAAGCTGCCCAATTGAAGGCTAAGATTGAACAGGCGCTCAAAGAAACCTCCGACATCGAAGCAGCCGCTGCCAAACTTGGCGCAAACATTAAAGAGATACGCGGATTAAATTTCGCCTCGTTCAGCATCCCGGGAATCGGAATTGAACCAAAGGTAACAGGAACTGCCGTAACCCTAAAAGAAGGTGAAATATCGAAACCTATTGACGGAAACACCGGTGTTTATGTTCTTAAATTAATCTCTAAGACAAGTGTTTCACCTGAAAATCTTGCTCACGAGATTGAAAAAATGAATATGATACGTAACCTCCAAATGCGCGTTAATTCAGAAGTTGAAAAAATACTTAAAGACGCCGCTGCAATTGAAGATAACCGATTGAAATTCCAATAATCAATCGTTGAAAAAACGAAAAAAGCCACCTCGATACGCGGTGGCTTTTTTTTTGCCTTTGAACAAAAAACGGACAAAGTTGTCTTATAAAGAAAAAACTATGATACCGACTTTTTTTCATAAAACATCCCTTCCAAAGTTTCGCCGTTCAATGAATGCGATTCAAAGGATTTCACTAGTAATGCTGATACTGACCATTACACAAATCTCTTCAACTATGGCACAAACCAAATTTCACGATTTTGTGGTAACCGACATCTATGGAGAACCCTTTGCTTTTTCTCAACTTAAAGGGAAAAAAGTGATGATTGTAAACACCGCATCAAAATGCGGATTAACTCCCCAATACAAACAGCTTGAGGAGCTCTATAAAAAATATGGTGGAGATACGTTTATCATTATTGGCTTTCCGGCGAATAATTTCCTAAACCAAGAACCCGGAACCAATGATCAGATCCGAGAGTTTTGCACTCAAAATTATGGGGTGACTTTCCCCATGATGTCGAAAATATCTGTGAAAGGTAAGGATATGCATCCACTCTACCATTGGTTAACGAAAAAATCGGAAAATGGGGTCTTAGATGCTGATGTTTCCTGGAATTTTCAAAAATTTTTAATCGATGAAAATGGGAATTTGGTGAAATCAATATCGCCTCAAACCAGCCCTAATGATAAAGAAATAATCGATTGGATTACCTATAGTTCTCACTAATTTTCTGCTGTTTAAAGAACTGCACCAAGTCGTTAACCTCGGGATCAATGGATCGAGGAGTTGAAAGCATGGTTGAGACCGATTTTAGATCTTTTAACCCACTTCCGGTAAGCAATACCATAACTTTTTCATCCGCGTTGATACGGTTATCGTTGAGATATTTCAGAAAACCGGCAAAAGCAGTTGCTGCTGCCGGTTCCTGAAAAAGTCCCGTGTTTTCAGCTAATGCTTTGGACGCTTTCAGTATTTCCTGATCAGAAACAGTAATGCACTCTCCCTCGTATTTTTGAATGTATTGTTTGGCCATGTAAAAGTTTCGGGGAACATCCACTGAAATAGAATCGGCAAGAGTTGTCGATGGCTCGATAATGAAATCGACCCTGTTAATATTGGCAACAAAGTTCTTGCTTTGCTCTGACTGAACTGCTATAATTTTTGGCAAGTTTTCAATCAGATTTAGTTTTAGAAGATCTTCAAACCCTTTATAGATTCCTGAAAGAATTACTCCATCGCCCACGGGTATGAAAATTCGATCGGGAACCGATCTCAATTGATGAAATATCTCAAAGGCAGCTGTCTTTTTCCCTTCAATCGTTAATGGATTGAATGCTGTATTCCGGTTATACCACCCGTAAAGCTCGGTGGCTTTGATGCTCATTTCGAAAGCTTGATCGTAGTTTCCTCTCACAGGAACGAGAGTTGCGCCGTACATTAGAATTTGCGTCAACTTGGCAATGGGCGCTTTTTCCGGAACAAAAATGATGGATTTTTGACGTTGCGAAGCGCAGATTCCGGCCAATGACGAGCCGGCATTGCCGGTGGATGCTGCTGTTAATATTCCGATATTTTTCTCTTTGGCATAAGCTGAAACCAATGCAGAAGCACGATCTTTGAACGAAAAGGTAGGGTTCTGCGATTCGTCTTTCAAAAGAAGAGTAAAATGGTAGGTTCTTCCCAAGAAACTGGTATGTTGATATATTGGGGTTCCTCCAACTCTTAATGTGGGAAGATTGTTAAGATTATCGATTGGCAACAACGGCAACCATTGATTTTCCAACAATTGGCTTAGCGATGATTTTTTTATCCGGGTGTAATCGTAATTTACTTTTAAAACCCCTTTAGGCGGTAACATGGATTTATTGCCACTGCTACACCGGGGACAAAGATAAATGATACTTTCGGCCGAATATTCTTTCCCGCAATCAACACATTGATAAACAAATTTCATTGAGATGTTTTTTTGCCGAATTCTATGTGAGATCAGATTATTGATATTGTAAAATTATTTCACTAGCCCTGTTTTCCGATTAAATTCGGCAATAAGTTCATCCCAACGTTTTACCTGGTTAAAGAGCTTGCTCCAAATGTCGCGATCGTACCATAGTTGATTTAAATCATCAACACTTTTCCCTTGCTGTTCGACCCACGTGTAATATTTCAGGTTGTGGATAGCTTTTTTATCGACGTAAGTTAATTCTTTAAGATGGTCAATCGATTGCCCCATGATACATTTTTCAAAATCAAGCGCAGCATTTAGTTCGTTGTATTTTCCACGAATTTCTGTCAATTCCATCAGGCGAGACATATACATCGATGCCGAATCGGTTGCAATGGTAAACACTAGGTCGTGGTTAGTAAGCTCAAAATATTTTGCAGTTTTGATAGCAGATAATATGTTGGCAATTCCTGAGATGCCGATAAGAGAAAGTTTTTCGATGATTTCACTGGGTACACCCAGTTGTTTTAATCTTTGGTGTCCGATGGGTTCATTGAATAAGCGGAAAACACGCACACAATCTTCGTCGTCGATAGCGGCAACTAAATCGGTGTTTTTAGTGTTGTGAATCCATGGCACATGCTTATCGCCAATTCCTTCGATACGATGTCCTCCAAATCCATTATTCAATAGCGTTGGACATTGTAAAGCTTCGGATGCAACAATTTTGATGTTTGGGAAAATGGTTTTTAGATAATCGCCTGCAGCAATAGTTCCGGCCGATCCTGTGGCAGAAATATAGGCGGCTGGTCTAAGATGGGGATTGTTTTGATAATGAAAAACCTCTTCTATGGCGGGACCGGTTGTATTATAGTGCCAAGCAGCATTTCCAAATTCATCGAATTGATTAAAAATCACACAATCGGGACGTGTGCGACGAATTTCCCAACATTTATCGTAAATCTCTTTAACGTTCGATTCGCATCCGGGAGTAGCAATAACTTCTGAGCCAATCTCCTCTTTCAACCACCGAAAGCGTTCGATGCTCATTTCTTCGGGTAGAATTGCCACCGAATCGGTTCCCATTAGTTTTGAATCGAAAGCCCCTCCACGACAGTAGTTTCCGGTTGATGGCCAAACGGCTTTTTGACGAGTGGGGTCAAAACCTCCGGTTACAATGGCCGGAGCTAAACAACCATAAGCTGCTCCCACTTTGTGGGCTCCGGTAGGAAACCATTTCCCGATCAACACAAAAATTCGGGCACGAACTCCGGTAAGCTCCGATGGAAGTTCCAAATAGTTTACTCTTCCATATAATCCACCGAAATCTTTGGGTTCATTTTTCCATGTTATCCTAAATAGATTCAGTGGATTGATATCCCACAGTCCGACGTTTAGCAGTTGTTTTTTATATTCTCGGGAATAAGCTCGGGATTTCTCAATTGTGCAAACGTAGGTAAAATTATTCCTCGCTCACGAAATCGTGCTATTGCATTGTCTAATGCTTTTTGATCGGTAATTGAATCGATAACCTTAATCATGATGATAAAGATTTATGAATTATCTCAAAGATACAATTTATGTTGTGCCATTATGCTGATTAATGAAAAAAGTTTTAGCAAAAAGCATATTTTTGCAAAAATCAATATCGATTCAATTATGTCCGATTTAGAATTCGCAGTGATCGTATTCACATCGTTTATCACCCTAATAAATCCATTGGGAGTAATTCCCGTTTTTTTATCGATGACAAGTACGCTGCAACCTTCAAGACGGAATAAGGTTGCATTTAAAGCGGTTTTGGTTGCCTTCATAACCTTAATGATATTTGTGATTACCGGGCAATTGATTTTTAAACTCTTCTCAATTTCGGTGGATAGTCTGCGAATAGTTGGCGGGGTAATCTTTTTTAAAATGGGTTACGACATGTTACAAGCGCAAATTAGTCGTGTGAAAATGGATTCTCCTGAAGAGATACGTCAATATTCTTCGGATATTGCTGTTACCCCTCTTGGAATTCCTATGATATGCGGTCCGGGAGCCATAACTAATGCTATTGTTCTTTGGCAGGATGCTCACACCGTAAGCTTTAAGATTATTCTGATTGCTGGTATTCTGATTATTTTGGCAATAACTTATTTTTCTTTGTCGAGCGCCGCTAAAATTATTGGTTATTTGGGAGAAACCGGAAACAAGGTTTTGATGCGAATTATGGGGCTTATTGTAATGGTAATAGCTGTTGAATTTTTCTTTTCGGGACTTGGCCCTATGATAGCCAAAATGATGGCTAACCTATGAAGGTAAAGTAAACCAGAAAGTACTCCCAGCGCCCAATTTGCTCTCAGCACCAATGTCCCCGTGATTGCGCTGAATAAAATCGACACACAGAACTAAGCCTAATCCTGTACCGCGCTCATTTTCTGTGCCTAAAGTGGCGTGAACCGTGTCGATTCTGAAAAGATTTTTTAAATCATCTTCCGATATTCCAACACCATTGTCGATAATATTCACACGTACAGCTGTAGCAAGTCTTTGAACTTGAACTACTATTTTTCCTCCGGGATACGAATATTTTAAAGCATTAAACAAAAGGTTACGAATTACTGTCCGGATAGTGTCTTCGTCAAAAACAGCTTCAACAAAATCGGGAAATTCTTCAATAATCTCAACTTTTTTTCTCTCCGAAAAGGGTGCTAAAAGTTCAAGGTTTTCTTTGATTACTGAAATTATGTTGGCCCGTTGAGGCGAAACCTGAACCATCTCGCGTTGACTTCGTGCCCATGCTACTAAATTTTCCAACAAATTGTAACTATTTTGTGCTGAGCGATTAAGTTTTACTATGTATTGGTGTAATTCTTCAGAGGAAAAATCGTTGAAATTTTGCAAAAGCAAATTGGTTATACCCACAAAGTTTCCAAAAGGACTACGAAGGTCGTGACCAATGATTCCCAAAAATTTATCTTTTGTAGCGTTTATTTTTTCCAGCTCCAATTTTTGTCGTTCAATTTCTTCTTCGGCTAATTTGAGTTTGGTTATGTCACTGTCGATTCCAATAAAGCGTATGATTTGCCCTAACGAATTTCGAACGGGAGTTATTGTGGTGTAAGCCCAAATTTGACGTCCATCTTTGGTGTTGTTTTGAGAATGATATTGAATTGACTTTTTATCCGAGGGCCAATTGTTAATCCATGATTCCAATTCATGGTTGCTGGTCAGATCAAGAATATTGGTCTGTGTTGCAACTAACTCTTCGAGAGTAAATCCATAAATAGTAGTGAATCCACGATTTACCCACAGAATTTTTCCTTCTTTGTCGGCAACAACAACAGCATTGTCGGTTTCTTCTGCAATGGCACTCAATTCCTTCAACTCTGTGTTGATTACCTCTAATTGTTCTTTCTGATATCGTATCTCTTCGTCGGCATTTTTTAGATTGGTGACATCGGTATCGACTGCTATCAAAGCAGTGATTTCTTGATTTTCATTAAGAAGAGGCGTTAAAGTGGTTTGAATCCAAATTCCTTGGTCATACCGATTTAAAGTAAAAAACTCATAGCGTACCGTTTGCTTTTGTTGTAAGCAACGTTGATAGGCTTCGCGAACTTGAGCTGCTTCATGAGTCAGAAATATAGTTTCGCCTTTCGATCGGATAAATTCTTCGACAGTGTATCCATAGATTTGTGTGAAGGCTGAATTGCACCATAGAATGAGCCCTTCAGGCGAAAACACCGAAACCGCATTATCGGTTTTTTCGACAATTATGGAAAGTTTTTTTAACTCAACGTTTTGTTGGGCAATTTGTGTAGTTCGTTGTTCCACCTGAAGTTCAAGGTATTTCCGAATTCGCTGCAATCGCCGCGTTCTCTGCCGAGTGATGTTTATCATTATCCAAACCAAAAGCAAAGCATAGGCAATAAAGGCATATATCGTTAAATACCAAGGTGCATCTATTTGAAATTCAATAAAAGTCGGCTCGCTTTCCCTGCCAAACATGTCAACCGAAACGACCTCAAATCGATACTCTCCCGGTAGTAAATTCGTGTAGGTTTTTTCTGTTTGATTTTCAATGTTTATAAAATCGCGTTCAAATCCGACAAGGCGGGTTCTAAATTTCATTTTATCCGAGGCAAGAAAATGTGTTGGCGCAAATTGTATGGTAATTTTAGGAAGTGGATACACAAAAGTTTCGGCCGGCCTCGAATCGTAAACAGGAATAGTATCAGTGGTTGTGACGATTGCTTTTATTAACGGTTTTGCTAGTTGATCTTTGGGAATAAAATGGTTTAAATCGATCTGAAACACTCCCTTTTCGCTGGACAAAAAAAGACGATTTCCCACTATCATGCTTTGGTATATCATACTTATATCCAGACGCCCGATGGGAATACTATCAACGAATATATTTTTCCGGTCATCGAATGAAATTCGAAATTGGCCGTTTACCCATAGCGACCGATCTTTTGCAACCCATTGCATATTCCCCAGAACAATGTTGTATTTTTGAAAAACAGAGTTTAACGAGTCATATCTTTTCAAATCGCCGCTTTGGAGATCGGGTTTATATAAATTCCCATTGATAACAAATACAATTGAGTTTTCGATATGTGAAGGATTGGCTAAACGAAAATCTTGCAAATCGTGGGGCACGAATTTTTGTACTGGAATCACACTTCGCTGAGAAACTACATCGGCAGCTAAAACTCTGTACACTCCGCCAAAGGTTACCGAAAGCCAAATGTCGCCATGTTGATCAATTGCAATCTTTCTTACTTGTCCTTGCAAATCCACGCGCTTGGGGAGTGTAACGAATTGCTTGTCGATGTATTCAAGTAATGAAATTCCCTTAAAATGTCCAACCAAAATGAGGGGTTTAGGACTGTTGATGACTGCCAATGAAAAGGCTCCATCAATGTTGGCTATTTTGCGAGCAACCGAATCAATTTTATACAAACCATCGCTGGCAATGGTTAGCAAAAGTGTATCGGTTTTGGTTGCAAGAATTTCAATTCCCCAGGTCTGGTTTTTTATCCCCGATACTTGTCGAAATGCATGGATTTGCCCATCAGAGCTTGATTTCTCTAAAACGAAAAGCCCGTATGAGGTGGCTGCATAGAGTTTGTTTTTGTAGAAATAAAATTGCGATACAGCTCCTTTTATCCCTAATGAGTAATCCCAATATTGAATATCGGAGGCCAACTCCACACACGATATCACCATATCCTGAGCTAACCAAAGAACTCCATCGTGTGTGTAATGAATGCTATGAATAGCATCCGACAACAATTGATTGTTCATGTTCAGATTCAGATGGATGGTGCCGCATGTGTCGATCAAAAACAGTCCCTTTTGAGTTGTACCGATGGCTATCAAAGTGTCGGATACTTGGTAAGCACAATAAACCCCCAAATTTTGAGGCGAATTGATCTTTAATGCGACTTCCCTAAAATTTATCAAAGCCGGATTGGGAAGAAAAACAATGTCGGCTCGGTATATTTTCCCGTTTCGCAATATAAAAGTCAACTTGTTTTCCGAATCGACAAGAATGGATTCAATGCGATCATTCTTAAACCGTTGGCTTCCCTCAATAAAAAGATAAGTGGTGTCGGTCAGCAATTTTAATCCTACGCCGACATCCAAAACTATAAGGTTGTTGTTTATTTTGTAAGTTAAATAAAAGAAATTGCCCTCGGGGGTAATAAATTCGATTGAATCGCTATTTCGAATAAAAAGTTTTGCTTCGGTGTGAAAACAAATTTTGTTGCTGCCATAAGCATGAACACTCCAGACATCGGGGCTGTGAAATTCAACGGCATCCGATAACACTTCAAGATTATAAATTCCTTTCTGGGAAATTTTCAATGCGCCAAACTCACGAATTGCACCATAATAAATTTTTCCGTTTTCATCCGTAGCCAAAGCCCTAACCGCAGACCCATTTCGAGTTGCCACCCGCGACCATTTTCCGCCGTTTAGGTGAAGTACCCCAAACTGATTTCCAATGAATAGTTGACGATTGGAATCGGCTACAATTGCCCAATTTTGCGAACCTCCCGAATACTCGGATGGTAAATAATTTTTTACCATCCGTTTTCCGACAAATCCCCTATTTTGCGCCCCAATTGTTGTTACTAAGCAGACTAAAATCAGAACAGCAATTTGCCGGAATAATTTCATATTAGAGCTTTTATTTCAGGAATCGATTGTTTAAAACTTCCAGCACTTCCTTTTTGTAGGTTCCCCCAAGCGGAACATCAGCAATGCCTAAATCAAGCGTTGTAGCTGAAAAGGCTTGCACTTTTGCCAAAGAAACAATCACACAACGATGCACCCGCATAAATCGCTTGGGATCTAAGGTTTTCTCAAAATAGCTTATTGGCTGGTGTGTAACAATTTGTCGATCGGAGAGAACAATTCGCGAATAATCTTTTAAACTCTCAATAAAGTAAATGTCGTTTACGTTCACCTTGATAGTCTTTTTATTTTCGGTAACGTGAATAATATCAACTTTTTCTACTTCATTGGGCGTTGAAAGCATCGCTTCAATCTTATTGATCGATTTTAAAAAACGTTCAAAGGTTATAGGCTTCAGTATAAAGTCTTGAACATCAAGGTTAAAACCTTCGACGGCATAATCTTTATTACCACTGATTAACACCACCAGAGGTCGGAACGATAGGCTTTTCAACAAGTCGATTCCACTTAAACCCGGGAGCTCAACATCGAGAAATAGAACATCAACGGGTTGTTGAAGCAATTTTTCCCGAGCCTGCAGCGGATTAACAGACACACCCACCAATTTCCAGTGTCCTAGTTTTTGAATATAGGATTTAAGTATATCAGCAACCAGCTCGTCGTCGTCAATAATTAAACAATTTATGGTTTCTAACATGGCCTAACAAATGAAACTCGACTCTCGTAATAAACGAAGTGTATGTGGCCAAAGATAAAAAAAAAGGTTAAATGGGTGAAATATTTTGCTTTTAAATAAAAAAAAAGGAATTTTGTCATGGAAGAAGCTGCATGTCATTCCTTAAACATAATCAGTATTTCTATGAGCTGCAGAAAAAAAAATTACATCCCAGGAGGAGTAATATTGCAACTTGCCGTTACATTATTTCTCTTAAGTTCGTTTCATGTTAAGTCACAAACTATTCAACTCTCCACTTTCAAAGCTATACGGTGCAGTGGAAACGTTCAGATTCGATATCAGACCGGCCCCACAAGTTCAATTACATTCCATAATTTGAATAATGAAAGAATTAAATATAGCATTGATAATGAACGACTTACAATAAAAGGCAAGCCGTTCGACCAAAAACAACCAAGAGAAATTATTACCATTACAGGAAGCCCTGTTTATCAAGTTAGAGTTCAGAAAAATGCTATTGTCATTCTCGATTCGCTCACCCTTGCAGACAGCTGCAAACTTATTGCTCAAACAGCAGGGGAAATAAAAGCCAACGTCAACAACTCATTTTTGTCAATTGAGGCAATGACAGGAAGTTTAATACAAATTAGCGGTTCAACCCAAAAGCTTCAGTTAAAATGTTCAGGCAGTTCTATAGTAAGAGCAAGGCATCTTATTTTTAGTAACGCTCAATTGAAAGTAAGAACCAAAGGTTTTGTCGAAGTCAAGAATATAGGCAACATTTCAGGAAAAGTAAGTTCAGGAGGTGAACTCAAAATTATCGGGGACACCCAACCCCAAGCGGTTACAACTTCAACTAAAGGCAAAATTACTTTATCGAATGAATAAACACACCATTCTTCCAATATACGTAGTTGGAACGGGAGGTGTAGCCCGCTCGCTTGTTGCCGCTTTGCGGAACAGCAATTACCCCATCAACGGGATATTGACAAGAAATCCTGACAAAGTAAAATACCCCGAATGGGCTGATTTGCAATATTTCGACATTCTCCACACAATCCAAACAGATTCCCTTTTCTTTCTAACCATTCCCGACCGTGAAATTGTAAAAACAGCACAATTGCTCAAATACACTCCTGAATCGATTCTGATCCACTGCGCGGGAAGTGTTTCACTGGAGAGTTTATCGTCCATTCATCCATTATCGGGAGTTTTTTATCCCTTACAAACTTTTCATCCTACGAAAATTGTTTCGTTTCAACATATCAATGTATGCATCGAATCAACCCATGAATCAATTCTGGAAATGCTTCAAAGCTTAGCTGATGATATTGGCGCCAAAGCTCAACGTCTCGATAGTCAGAAACGATTAATTCTTCATACTGCAGCAGTGTTTGCCTGTAATTTCACCAACTTAATGTTTAGTCTTGCCGAATCGCTGTGTGATGAGAATAACATCGATTTCAGCCTTCTGCATCCGCTAATTGCAGAAACTAGCCAAAAGGCAATCGCTCAAGGTCCTTCAAAATCGCAAACCGGTCCGGCAATGAGAAACGACCTTGAAACCATCAATAAACATATCACTCTATTGCCCGACGATTTGAAAACCATTTACCGGCTTTTATCCGATCAAATCCGACAACGTTTCGCCTCTCGATAGTTTTTTTTATTTTTGCAAAAACCATTCAATTATGCTCAATTTCAAAGAACGGTTAAGTTTCATCAAAGCCTTTGTTTTTGATGTTGACGGGGTTTTTACCGACGGTAGTTTGCTACTGTTATCCAACGGACAAGAAGCCCGAACCATGAATATCCGCGATGGGTATGCTGTCCATTATGCCGTAAAACAAAATTTTCCCATCGCCATTATTTCAGGCGGCGACGATGAAGCCGTTCGAATGCGTTTCAAAAAACTTGGAGTAGCTGATATTTTTGTACCATCGGCAGATAAGTGCAAAGATTTTATCACCTTCACCAAAAAATACAATCTCAACCCCGATAACGTTTTATACATGGGCGACGACATGCCCGATTACGAAGTCATCCAAATGGCAGGCATTAGGACGTGTCCTGCAAATGCTGATTCGGAAATAAAAAATCTTGCCCATTACATCTCATTGTACGAAGGCGGGAAAGGTTGCGTACGCGACGTCATTGAACAAGCGTTAAGAGCACAAGGAAAATGGCCGGTTAAATAAATTATATCATGTATCTAATTCGCCTCACACGTCCTCTGAATCTTTTTATTGTTGCAGCCACAATGCTGGCTATCCGCTATGGAATTACGGTTCCCAATCTATCAAAAGCAAATTTGCAATCTGCCTTACCAACTTTCGATTTTGTTCTGATTATCTTTTCCACCATTTTACTCGGCGCTTCAGGATATATCATAAACGATTACTTCGACCAAAAAATCGACCGAATTAATCGACCGAACGAAACCATCATTGGAACAAAAGTGCACCGACGAATGGCGATATTACTCCATTGGATATTAAACATCCTTGGTCTGTTATTGGGTTCTCTGCTTGCTTTTCGATTGAAGCTTTACTGGATAATTGGAGTTTATTTTGTAGTTACAGTACTTTTTTGGTTTTATAGCACTTATTTCAAAAGAATCTGGTATAAAGGCAATATATTGGTATCGCTCCTTGCAGGAATGGTTCCGTTTCAGGTGGTTCTTTTCGAATTTGCATGGCTAATCAAAGAAAAAAATCTTGAAATCAGCGATCTTTATCAAAACTCACAAACCTTCAAAATATTTCTATTGGTAGTTATTTATTCAGCATTTGCCTTCATAACTAATTTTATCCGGGAAATATTAAAAGATTTTAAAGACATAAAGGGCGACGCACGTTTTGGGCGAAAAACTCTTCCGCTAATTTGGAGGCCTAAAAAAGCCAAATGGTTTGTACAAATTCTGACATCGCTCCTAATTTTAACCTTGATTCTTCTTTACCTATTGATTAAAGATCGATACCAATGGACTTTAGGCGTTTATCTTATCTTTTTCATTATAGCCCCACTGGTTGCTACCCTGATTTACACCTATAAAGCCCGCGAAACAAACAAATATGCGATACCGGAACGTCTAATGAAAATCGTTATGGTAACAGGAATAATCGCCTGCTATATCTTTGGGCCAAATCTATAACGTAAGGAACATGGGAAACACCCTGAAATTACCGATAGAATTACTAAATGAACACTACAGGCTTATTTTGGCCTCAAAATCACCCCGCAGACACCAATTACTTCACGAGATGGGTCTAAAATTTAATATTTGGACACATAGGCCCATAAATGAGGAATTACCGATTGGAATCAAACCACAGAGTGCAGCTTTATACCTTGCTGAAAAAAAAGCCGAAGCCTATGTTCATGATCTTTCTCCTAACGACATTCTATTAACTTGTGACACCGTGGTTATTTATGGTAAACATATCTTGAACAAACCTAAAAATGCGGAAGATGCTCGCCAAATGCTCAAAACACTCTCAGGGAAAAAGCATGCAGTGATAACCGGAATTTGTCTTAGAACCTACCAAAAACAAATATTGACAAGCGATACAACTTACGTGTGGTTCTCATTGTTAACACAATGGGAAATCGACTATTACCTTGATCAATTCCAACCTTTTGATAAAGCCGGAGCTTACGGCATCCAGGAATGGATTGGACTTATCGGTATCACCAAAATCCAAGGATCCTATTTCAATGTGGTTGGATTACCAACATCTCTTGTTTATCAAAAATTATCACAAATCATAACCACATAAAATATAATCATCATGACAAAAAGAACACTTCTTCTGATTAGCCTGTGCCTGTGGATTACAAAAGTATCCTTGGCAGACGAAGGAATGTGGGTTCCATTCAAGTTAAAAGAACAAATCATTCGACAAATGCAAGAAATGGGTCTTAAGCTTACAGCAAACGAACTCTATACCCCCGACTCGGCATCTATCAACCAAGCGGTAGTAGGTTTGGGGCTTGCCGGACGTCCATTCCGCCACTTTTGCACCGGCGGTCTTGTTTCAAATGAAGGTCTTTTTATTACTAATCACCATTGCGGATACTCCTATATTCAGCAATATAGCACCCTCGACCATGATTATCTTTCCGACGGTTTTTGGGCGTACGATAAAAGTCAAGAACTACAGGCAACAAACCTTACTGCCAGCATCCTAATCCGCATGGAAGACGTTACAGATAAGGTTCTCGAAAATATCACTCCTGAAACACCTCAAAAAAACCGTGATTCTATCGTAAGAAACAACATAAAAAAAATTGAACAAGAATCGGTGAAAGGCACACATTATAAAGCCAATATCTCTTCATTCTTTGGTGAAAACGAATTTTATCTTTCGGTTTATGAAATTTTTGAAGATGTGAGACTTGTTGGCGCCCCACCATCAGCCATAGGCAAATTCGGAGGCGATACCGACAATTGGGTATGGCCACGTCATACCGGTGATTTTTGTTTGTTTCGCATTTATGCCGGCCCCGACAATAAACCGGCACCCTATTCTCCTAACAACAAACCCTACAAACCCACGCGCTTTTTTAAAATCAATCCCGAAGGTGTATCGGAAAATACATTTACGTTTGTAATGGGATATCCTGGAACCACCCAGCAGTACCTACCATCCTACGCCATTGAATTCATCAAAAACGTTCAAAACCCCCTAAGTATTCACCTTCGTGATATCCGGATAAAAACCATGAAAAAATACATGGAAATCAATCCACAGGTCAGAATACAATACAGCGCAAAAGTCGCCAGTTCAGCCAACGCTTGGAAAAAATGGATTGGCGAAAATCAAGGACTCGAACGTTTCAATGTAGTTCAGAAAAAACAGGAACTCGAACAACAATTCCAAAGCCATTATGCTAATCAGGAACCTTATAATTCTGTTTTAGCAAATTTTAAAACTATCTACCAAAACCTTTCTCAAATTACTCCAAATCAGCTCTATTTTAGTGAAGGGGTTTTTAATATTGAACTACTTTCCTTTGCCGGCAAATTCGAAAATCTTTGGGAAATGGATTCAAAACAAATTGCAGGACTAATAAACCAAATTGAATCGTTCCATAAAGACTACTATGCTCCCATTGACCGCGAGATTTTTGTGCAAATCATTGCAGAATTCGACAAAAATGTATCATCGGAATTCAAACCCGAACTCCTGCAAAAGCTATTAAAAAAATATAACAACAATCCTGAGAAGTTAGCCGATTGGTTGTTTTCTAAATCGATATTCCTGAACAAGGAAAAAACAATCAAACTTTTAGAAACACCCGCTAAAAATCGTAAAACCATAGAGTCGGATCCTGCTTTTCAACTCTACCAAGCCTTCGACAAAACATACACAGAGAAGATTCGCCCTATGATGCAACAATATCGGCAAGAACTCCCCACCCTTAATCGTCGTTTCATTTCCGGATTGCGTCAGATACAACCATCAAAAACATTCTTTCCTGATGCTAACAGTACCTTCAGAATCGCCTATGGTGCTGTCCGAGGATATTCTCCCCGCGATGCGGTAATTTATCACTATCAAACCACTTTAGACGGTATCATGGAAAAAGATAATCCGGAAATATACGATTATAACGTTCCACAACAATTACGCGAAATTTATCGTAATAAGGATTTCGGAAACTATACGACATCCGAAGGAAAAGTACCTGTTTGTTTTGCTGCCACCAATCACACCACTGGC
>DAOTAV010000017.1:0-20355 GCA_035382785.1 Salinivirgaceae bacterium
GCGGGAGTAGCTCAGTCGATAGAGCATTAGCCTTCCAAGCTAAGGGTCGCGGGTTTGAGTCCCGTCTCCCGCTCTGAAAAAAAAAGGGAGCATTCAGCTCCCTTTTTACTTTTCGGTTGTTTATCGCTTCAATAGTTTTTTTACGATGCGATTACCTGAACTCGTTTCCAGCACAATGATATATATCCCTGAAGATAAATCGCGCGTATCAACGATATTGGTTGGATGATCAACATATTTTACAACTTGCCCAACAATATTGGTTATTGTTAAATTGCTGATTTTCACATTCGAATCAATTGATAATACGTCGTTGAATGGATTGGGGAATATATTTACATCGGCTAGTGTATCCGAGCCACCAATGGAAACAACCGATACAAATTCAACGGTAACATTAACTCCTGAGGTTATGTTTTCAACCAATAATTCATTCCCTGTATTGTTTTCTACAATGTTGTTGTTAATTTTCCACTCTTTCACACGATAATTGGTATTGGGATTAGCGGTAAAGGTAACAGAAGATCCTGCCGCAACTACTCCACCCGATGGAAGTGGCTGATTATTAAATGTAGCGTTCAGTGTCCCATTGCCACCAATCACAGAATAGCTTATCATGTGATAATTTGCCGGAATTTGAGTAAAATTCACCACCACATTGATGTCAGATGTAATGTTTGGAATTAGGTACTCTAATCCATTATAGTTAATGGTTTGATTTTGAACATACCAGTTCGAAACCATGTATCCCTCATTAGGTGTAGCAACAAAAAGTACAGAAGCTCCTTCCGGAACCATAGAGAATGAGTTCAATGGCTGACCATTATAATAAGCTTGAACCGTTCCATTGGCAGAATTTGTCCCGTAGGTAATTTGATATGCTCTTGCAAAGTATGCTTTAAAGTTTAGGTCACGAGCCGGCATAATAAACGATAAAGTTGTCTCGGTTCCTAAAATATTTCCTTCTTCATCCTCCCAACGTAAAAAGATATATTGAAAATTTGAATATGCATTCAAAGTAACCAATTCTCCTGCCCTATAATTCCAAGTGCCGTCAACAAATCCTGCATCGGGAGGGAAAATCTCAACGTTAACATCATAGTAGATAGCATACATGGTTAGGTAAAAATTAGCCGAGGCTCCCTGATTAAAAGCAACTTCGATTGTTATATATTGGTAATAAGCCTGCTCTTTTCCACGCTTGAACTTTTTATCGCCTTCATCAAAATAGATTCGAAGATTTGCAGTTCCATTGTTATTGTTGGTCACCACATAGTTATACCAAGGGAATTGCTCCACACCATAGTAGTTGGCCATTTTTACCATCATTCCAGTCACAGCAGACGCATCATTCCAATTGATAGTAATATCAATATATCCACCATTCTCTATTTCCGATTGATTAATGAGCGCTGATGTTGGATTTAATGTGGCATTGATAACTCCTGTCTGTGTAGATGTTATAGTTAACTGTGCCGTAGAACCATTATCAAAATGTCCGACAAGAACTATGGATTGCCCTTGATTTTGTAGATGTTGGGTTAAGAATCCTTGTTTTATAAACAACCATGTTCCCTCTATTTTGTAATCGATGTTTGGCTGAAGAGCTGCGTTATTTAAAGTCAATGAGGTGAGCTCAAATGCATCAGCATAGATTATAAAACACGACAAATCGATGGGATTGGTTAAGTCAAAAGAGAGCTGATTAGGAGAAAAGGTAGGAGAATCAAATTCAACAACAAAAACATTAATCCAAATCGTAATTCCTCCAGTGAACTCAACTATAAATGTGAACGAATCGTACAGCTGAGGATTCTGAGCCTGAAAATAAGATGCCAAAATTGTGAGACTGTCGCCATCGGTTGATAAAGTGTAATCAGTATTCAATTGCAGGGGTGTTGCAATTGACTGGTTATTTTCCTCGTCCCATTCATATCGGGAAATACTTGTAATCCCTGTTGTGCTGCCATATGAAATCGCAAATACAGCCCCCTGAGGGTTGCTCAATACATAAAATTGATAGGTTGGATATATCTCCGGGTAAACAAATTCTTCCAAAATGGCTATAACGTCTAAATTCTCTTGGACATTATTAATTACTAGGGATTGCCCATCAAAATTTTGAGCCACTCCGTTAATTGTCCAATCCATAACGCGATAACCAGGATCAGGATATACATTAAACTCTAATAGCGAGCCGGCTGCTACAGTGCTACCAGAATTGATAGAATATCCATTCGCTAAGGCATACATATAAGCAGAGCCATTGATAAACTGATAGTTTACAATAAAATCAGTTTTCTCTTTGACTTGCTCTGACTGATACGCCATAAGATTTTTTCCGCACATCATTATCAGAAATGCAGAAAGGATTGAAGTTAGGATAAATCTGTTTTTCATAATCTTACTTTTTTATTATACATAAGTTATTTCATCTTGGTGAAAATTAAACCTTATGATCGTTGATTTGTTCTCGATTCCGAGTTAATGAAAAGTTAATCCTTCTCTTTTGGAAGGACACCCATAAGATAAATTCACACAAAATCAAATAACTATGAATTTATTCGATTTATTTAACCTCTACAATTTTCTTTTTCAACAGATACCAGACAAAGCCTTGAATGTTATTATATCCGGCTTTCTTGAGTAAGCCTATATAATTTTTCACTTGGTGATTATGCTCATCAAGTTCCTCATGGGTAAACTTATAGTCGATAACAACAATAGATTGGTCGGGAGTTATAATAATCCGGTCGGGACGGCTCAAAGAAATATTTTTACCAATTATGGCACGTTCACGAATTATTCGATTGTTTTTGTCAAACCAAGGCTGTACTTGCGGATCGTCGAAAGCTGATTTCAACCGTTCGATTATTTCGTTTTCAAGCGTCGCCGGGATAAAGCCGCTAAGTACCATTTTTCTTGTAGCGTTGGGTAAATCACTGACAGTGTCGATTTGTTCCAGAACTTTATGTAGTACGGTTCCAAACTGCCGCGCCGGCAATTCTAAACTGTCATCTTTCGTAGTGGAAAATTGTTGATGTTGTATTTTTATCTGCTGATGGTTATTTAGCGATATTTGAATGTGTATTTGTTCTAATTCGTGCTTTGACAAGGCAATTTTCGAAGCGTTGCTCTCAATAGCTGCAAAGTTCCCATATTCTAATATGCATTGGTTATCTTCATTATTAAAGAAAAAATTAGGATTAGAATGAACATCTTCTATAAAATCGTTAATCCATCTCTCAATCTGAATTTTCTCAGTTTTCTCACTTTTCTCGGTTTCTTTGGTAAAAACGTGCAATGTTGTTTTTGCTCGGGTGAAAGCAACGTACACCAAGTTAACCGAGTCGATTAAATAGTTATACATTTCTTGGTAATAGCTTTTTGCGTACGAAGAAAACGATGCTTTGGATGATAGCGATACTAAGAATGGCATTTCCGGGTAAGGTTCAAGTCCCCAAATCCATGCCTGTTCGTTATTTTTTTTAATTTCTCCATCAAGAAAAGGAATAATAACATGCTTAAATTCAAGGCCTTTACTCTTATGAATTGTCATAACTCGCAGAGCATCGGAACTGGCCGGAGGGGGAACCTTAACTCCTCTTCCCCTATCATTCCAAAAATTTAGAAACGATTGAATATGCGAAGGCTGCTGCGAGGTAAATTCAACAACAAGCCAGATAAATTGCTGTAAATAAATATTTTCGTTAGCGACTGTATTAAGTTTAAATTCGTTAATGATATCAATAACCACATCGATTAACGGCATTCGTGTCCATTGGCTGGTTTTCTCGACAATTTTGTTGGCGAAAGGATTGTTTTCGAGCTCGGAGAACGAAAAATTGTCGTTGTTTCCAAGCGCAGAAGCGATATGCCAAACTGCTTTTGCTTTGAAATAGTCGCAGGGTTGAATAAGATAATTCAAAACATTGATAATTGCTAAAACAGAGCAACTTTCGCCAATGGTTAATACGTCGTCGGTTGCAATGGGTAACTGTTCGAAACCTTGGGAATTGAGTAAATATTCGATAACTTTTTTACCGTTTTCATTTTTACGTGTCAGAATTACAATGTCGCCATAAGAAGCCCCGGCATCCAAGAGTTTTTGTATGGTTGCTTTGACTTTTTCAAGTGTTTGATTGATGTAAAAATCACTATCGTCTTTCTCCGTGGGAATAAGCTCGATGGATACATATCCTTGATTTTCATTATTAACCTCCTGTTTACAATCGCTGTAAATGGATTCCAAGGGGTTTTTAATTTTTTCCGCTTTTCCATTTTTTTCAGATGAATTGTTTTCTGAAAAATCGAGTTTTTGAAATTTTTCGGATAGGAACTGGAAAAAAATGTTGTTAAATTGAACTATAGTAGAGGAGCTTCGATAATTTTTTTTAAGGCTTATTTCTTGTGTGCAATTTTTGAATTTTTGTTTTACCTCTTCATGAAGAAGTTTCCAATCTCCACCTCTAAAACGATAAATAGCCTGCTTTACATCGCCAATGATAAGATTGTTGACCGAACATGGGTTTTGATTGGAATCATACTCAGCAATGTTGTTTTCAATAAACGGTAATAGATTCATCCATTGATAACGAGAGGTGTCCTGAAATTCATCGATCATAAAATGCTGATACCACTGCCCTATACGTTCATAAATGAACGGGGAATCAGTTTGTTCGGTAACTTGCTTTAGTAGCAAAGGAGTGTTACTTAGTAAGAAAATATTTTCGCGATAAGCAATATCGCGGATTTCGTTCCAGATATAGATGAAAAACTGCAAATGCCATAATTTGGGTCTTACTTCTTTGGCAAAGAGATATTTGGGTAGAAGGTCTTTAAACCTTTTAAGATTTTGGTAATAAAAATTTTGGAGTTCATTGAATGCGTCATTGGCTTTGTTCTGTGTTTGTTTTTTAAAGACCTTATCGAACAATTCTTCTCCTCCAATTTCGTCATAGATTTCCTTAATCTTATTTCCGTCGAGACTATTGAGGTCTAAATTGACTAGTTTAAATATGGGATTTCCTCGCTCTTTTATATTGTTTAGGTTGTAATTTTCAATTATTGAATAATATTCTTGATTAGCTGATTCTTGCCATGATTCAAGTTCGTTTTGCCATTCCTGACACTTTTTTTCAATATCATTAATTGCGAGGAATAGCTTGTCGGGATCTTGGGATGTTACGAAATCTTTGATCTTATCGATCATCATTTCGCTGGTATATCTAAGAATATCGTGTTTGATGTTTTGCTTTTTATCTTTCCTAATTATTTCTTCCTTAACATATCGGGTTAATAGTTTAAATTGCTCAGTCCCGGGTTGAGCTTTTTCAAGAAATTGGTCAATTGCCCGTTCAAGAAAATATTTTTCGTCTAATTCAATCGCAAAGCCTCCGGTTAAATTGAGTTCATAGGCAACACTACGGAAAATCCGCTGAAAAAATTGATCGATAGTAGAGATTGAAAAATTTGAATAATCGTGCAATAACGCTACTAACAAAATCTTAGCACGCCTTACTAATTCTTCTTTCTGAATTTTCAACCCAATGGTTAGTTCATTGCAGAGATCCGATTCATTCGATTCTTCAGTAAGGTTCCTAAGCTCCCGTAGAATTCGGTCGCGCATCTCGGCCGTTGCTTTTCTGGTGAAGGTTATAGCCAGAATATGTTGGTAGCTGGTGTTGGGCGAATTGAGAGCTAAAAGAAGATAGTTTTTGACAAGGTTGTAGGTTTTGCCTGAACCTGCACTCGCCTTGTAAATGGTAAGAGGTGCTGAGGCATTTTGCATAGGACTAAATCATTATAAGAGTAATGAGTTCTTTAAGCAATTCCCCTCCATCGGTACCTGCGTCGTTGACACCTTTGCTGAAGGCATCGTAGTGGCGCAAATAGCCGATTATTTTTTCAATTTTTTCGGGCGGAAAATTTCGGGCAGCTTCCAGATATTCTCCAACAAAATAAACATTGACACCCAAAGCTGTTGCCAGACTATTTTTATCCATATTTTTATAAGATGTATGAACCAGCAATAGCTTCGAAAAATAGGTAAACAACTGGCTAATAATAACTTGAATTGGATTGTCTTTTTGATTTTTTGCAAAATGAGCCACTATGGTAAAAGCTTTGGTAATATCACGCTGCCCGATGGTCTTATTGAGCTCAAAAATATTATACTCTTTACTAATTCCGATATTGTCTTCAATATGTTGTGTATTGATAATTGAGCCGGCAGGCAAAAGGGTCATGAGTTTTGATAACTCATTAGTTACTTTGGTTAAATCATTTCCCAAGTGAACTGTCAGCACCTGAGCTGCAGCTGATTGAATATTGTACCCTTTTGAATGGACATACGACATTACCCATTCGGGCATCTTCGATTCGTAAATTCGCTTAGATTCAAGAATGGCAGCTGTTTTTTCCAAAGTCTTATAAACTTTTCGACGTTTATCGAGTGTTTTTCCACGATAGAGAAACACCAGGATTGTGCTTTGCATTGGTTTTGAAGCGTAAAGCAACCATCCTGAATCATCGGATTCGTCGCCTTCAATTCCCTTTAAGGCATTGGCTTCACGGATCAAAATCACTTGATATTTAGACATAACCGGAAATCGGCGAGCATCAATGATAATCTTGTCGATGGTAGTATCATCTCCGTAGATTACGGTTTGGTTGAAATCCCGCTCATCGGGCGACAAAACGTTATTTTCAATATAATTAGCAACTTCATCAATAAAAAAGTCTTCTTCTCCCATAAGGAAATAAATGGGATAGTATTCTCCTTTTCGGAGATCTTCCATTATTTTTTCGAAGCTAAAAAGTGGCATAGATTAGAATCTTAGATGCTTTACACTCTGACCGTTATTGATAATCTCTTCCAAAGAGTTGATTCCGATTTTTAGATGATCCGTAACAAACTTTTCGGTAACGGTTTTATCGCTTTCTGCTGTTTTTACTCCTGTGGATATCATCGGCTGATCGCTAACCAACAATAAAGCTCCGGTGGGGATTTGGTTATAGAATCCAACGGTGAAAATTGTGGCGGTTTCCATATCGATAGCCATTGCACGTGTTTTTTCCAAATACTTTTTAAAGCGGTCGTCGTATTCCCAAACCCGTTTGTTGGTGGTGAATACCGTTCCTGTCCAATAATCCTTTCCTGCGTCGCGAATAGCTGAAGAAATTGCTCGTTGCAGCATAAAAGCGGGTAAAGCAGGAACTTCAGGTGGTAAATAGTCGTTACTTGTTCCTTCGCTTCGTATTGCAGCGATGGGTAAAATCAAGTCGCCCAATTGGTTCTTCTTTTTTAAACCACCACATTTTCCAAGAAAAAGTACGGCTTTGGGTTCGATGGCAGTTAATAGATCCAAGATGGTTGCTGCATTGGGACTTCCCATCCCAAAGTTGATAATGGTGATCCTTCCGTTGGATGCATTGGGCATTACGTTTTGCTTTCCCAAAATCGGCACATCAAACCATTTTGAAAACAGTTCAAGATAATAGTTGAAATTGGTTAGAATAATATATTGTGTAAAGTCGCCAAGTTCTCTTCCTGTATATCGTGGCAGCCAATTGCGTACTATATCCTCTTTGGTTTTCATGGGGTACAGAGTTGATTGTGATGTTGCTTATTGATTATTGATTTACCCGACAGATTCAATTTTTCGATGAGTAGTTAACGATTCTTAGATAGGTTTGTTCAATTATTTATCTTTCTTCAAACTCTTAATGCGAGGCATGGCAAAAAAGGTTTTCAGAATGGCATCCAATTGGTTTCTCCACGCTCCCCACGAATGTCCCTGGTTAACTTCTATGAATTCAATGGAATAACCTTTATAGATTAACACATCGCGCAGTAGTCTGGTAGTTTCAGCACCGTCGTTGATGGTTCCGCAAGAGATAATCATTTTTAGAGGAAGTTTGTCTTGTTTGGCAAACATTCGGGCCAAATCTTCATTCACTGCCGGCGATTGTGCTGCAATAAGCTGAAAAGTTGACGATTTTAACAAACCGGTGTAGAGAGCATTCCAACCGCCGAGAGAAGTGCCTAGAATGGCTCGATTCTGGGGTAATATGTTGATTTTTAACTCCTTTTCAATATCTGGAACTAATTCATCTGCCAAAAAGTTCACAAAGAGTTCATTTCCCGAATATTGTTGTCTGCGACGGTTTTCCTTTAGATTTTCAGGATCTCTTGGATCAATGAACACACAAACTAAGGGTTTAATTTGCATTTTAGCAATCATATTGTCCAAAACAGTGGTCATATTGCCAAGTTGTGGATCTGAGTATTCATGTCCGTCAGTGACGTAAATAATGGCTTGAATATCTTTTTCGGATTTTGAAGCCGGCCAATAAACCCGATATTGAACTTCATATCCTAGTAATTGACTAACCATTTTTTGCGGTTGTCGAAGCTCTCCTTTTTCAATAATAGTGTCAAGTGTCAGCCATGGGGAAGGTTCCCATTCGGGCATTCGCAATTCGCTATTGGGGCCGAATCCACTGAACTGAATATGCTGATTGGAAGAATCGAGAATCCAATTGATTTTATCGAGTACAATTTTATAATCAACTCGTGCATTGGCCGGAAAGCACTTTTCCAAAATCCAAAACGATGTTTTTCTTACCGGCTGCGCCTCACATTCGGGGACTATTTTCCATTGTGTAAAATCGCCAACAAAATGAACATTTTGAGCCTTTCCACGATATAGAAAGACAACCGATGTGTCAATAACAAAAGGTATTTTGCGGTTGACCAGAAGGCTATCCCAAAGTTGTTGTTCAACCGAACTGCGTAATGTTGAATTTTTAATTTTGGAAATTTCTTTTAATGTTTCTTTCAAATCTTCGGTAGAAACGAAGGTATGATATGGATTGGTATTACGATATTTTTCATCGTATTTCGACGAACATGCCACAAAAAAAAGTACAGCCAAAAGATAAAAACACGATTTCATAAACCTATGCAGTTTAAACATTTTTTAAAGGTACGTTTTTTTTCTGATTTTTCACTTTTTTTTCATCATTCCATATTCAGATAAAATGGCATCGAGGTTTTCAAACCTTCTATGATAATCGGCCATTGAAGCTTCAATTATTTTTCGGGCTTCATGGGAATTATAAATATGCGTGATTTCACAATCGCGTCGATTTCCGGGTAGATCCTTATAGGTAAGAAAGTAGTGTTTCAATCGGGTTATCACTAAATCGGGACACTCTTCCACCTCTCGATAATGACCATAAACCGCATCATCTTTCAAAACAGCAATAATTTTATCATCAGCTTGATTTCCGTCGATCATGCGAAAACCGCCTATTGGAATAGCCTGAACGATAATATTTCCATGTGTGATTGATTTTTCGGTTAAGACACAGATATCGAGCGGATCACCATCGCCGGTGATATTCTCTCGGTTAAGTGTCTGGCGGGCAATATCGGCCACTTGGTCATCGCACAAAGTTTGAGGGATAAACCCATACAACGCCGGTAAAACGTTGGAATATTTTTGCGGTCGATCAATTTTTAAATATCCCGACGTTTTATCAATTTCGTATTTAACGGTGTCGGTGGTTACCATTTCAACAAACACAGTAACAATCTCCGGTGCATCTTCTCCTACCTCTATACCGTGCCACGGATGGGATTTGTATCGCAGCCCCATCAATCGTCCGATGGGATCCATTAATCGATTTGACATAAGCATTTTTTTTTACAAAAGTAACAGGATTTGATATAACTTTAAAAACCACTTGTTCTATCTAAAAATATTCAAATTCATGAACTTTTTCTTCCGAAATGGTATTTAGCTCTTTTGTTTTCCATAAAAAAACACCCCAAATGACTTTTCTGACAACTGGGGTGTAGTTCTATATCTGTTTGCTGCATTAATTTTTTTTACAACACTTGTCGGTCTTTTCTACGTTGGCTTTTCCCTCACTGCATGCTTTCTTTGGGTTTTCTTCTAAAGCACTTTTTTCAGAACAGCTTTTCTTAGAACAACAACTCTTAGAACATTCTTTTTTAGAACCTTCGTTTTGAGTAGAAGTTTTGCAGCATTCTTTTTCCGATTTTTTTTCATCGGATTGATGCATTCCCTTGCAACAAGCAGTTGTTTTAATTGAATCACTGTTGGCCTGTATTTTAGAGCAAGCTGATTGTTCAATGGTAGCAATAGTTGTAGTCTTTGCAGGCCATTGGGAAGATACGACGAAAGCAACAACAGCTGAAATTACTACAATTGCACTGATAATTAAAATTCTTTTTCTGACCATAACATAATATTTAAGACATTTTTGTCTATAACGCAAAGATTACAAAAATGTTGTAATCCACAAAATCGATAAAATAAATGTGGATATCGATAAAAGTTCTTACAATCTTTTTTATTTTTGTCTTAATTCAAAAAAGCAAAGATTATGACCAACAAAATAAGGATATTGATTGTTGAAGACAGTGAACCGGAAGGAATAATGCTGGCCGATATACTGCAGGATGAAGGTTTCGACCCTATCCATGTTATGGATGCGGAAAGCGGGATGAAAATGGTGTTGCAAAATACTATTGAATTGGTTTTACTCGACGTTATGCTTCCCGGGAAAGATGGTTTTCAATTAGCCAAACAAATAAAAGCCTTCGACGAAAATATACCTATTATCTTTTTGACAAGTCGAAATTTAAAATCAGATGAAATACAAGGGTTTACTCTGGGAGCTGACGATTATTTGACCAAACCCTACGATCGCGATCTGCTGATTTGGAGAATACGAGCTGTATTAAAACGACGTGGAGCACTTAATTCAACGCAAGAATTTTTTAACATTGGGAAGTATAAGTTTGATTTTAAAAATCAACTTCTCACCATTAATCAACAAGAAAAGAGGCTCACCAAACGAGAGGCGGAAATTCTTCGGATGCTGTGTGTCAACAAGGGTGAGCTAGTAAAACGCGACGATATTCTGCTTTCAATCTGGGGTTCAAACGATTATTTTAATGGACGGAGTCTTGATGTTTTTATCACCAAATTAAGAAAATACCTGAAAGACGACCCCGAAGTTTTTCTTGATAATATTCACGGTGTTGGATTTGAACTTAGATATCAGAACGAATAATGACTGCAATAAGGAAAAATATAGAACATATTTTAGAACAACTGCCGGCCGGAGTTCGTTTAATTGCTGTATCGAAAACCCACCCGGCAGAGAAAATCATGGAGGCCTACGAAACAGGAATACGCGATTTCGGAGAAAATAAAGTCCAGGAATTGACCGTTAAAAGAAATCTACTTCCGGCGAATATTCGTTGGCACATGATCGGTCATTTACAGCGGAATAAAGTAAAATATATCGTACCCTTTATTCACTTTATTCATTCGGTAGATAGTGAGCCTTTGTTGGCAGAAATCAATAAGGAGGCAATAAAATGTCAACGTCGCATTAAAGTACTGCTCGAAGTCAGGATTGCAAAAGAAGAGACAAAGTTTGGCTTACCTCCCACCGAAGTTTTATCGCTTGTTGAAAAGAATCTACCGGAACTTTATCCTTACGTTGAAATTTGCGGTCTCATGGGCATGGCAACTTTCACCGACGATGAGAATCAAATAGCCAACGAATTTCAAACTATTTATCAGCTTTTCAATTCCATACAAAAGCAATACCCGCTAAAATATCCGAATTTTAAAGAATTAAGCATTGGTATGTCGTCGGATTTTAGGATAGCCGTGAACTATGGTAGCACCATGGTTCGAATCGGAAGTTCGATTTTTGGAGAACGTACCTATAAATAATTGATAAGAGAAACCCATAAAACCAAAACAATATGCAACATTTAGAAACTACCTTCGGCACCTTGAAGCTAAAAAATCCTCTGATTGCAGCATCGAGCGGCTTAACCAATAGCGTTGACAAAATAAAAGAATTAGCTTCGCAAGGAATTGGTGCGGTTGTTCTGAAAAGTCTTTTTGAAGAACAAATTGTTTACGATATTGAAAAGCAGATTCAGCAAAGCCTCGAATATCCCGAGGTGAACGACTATATTGCCACCTATGTAAAAACTAATTCGGTAAAATCGTACCTGAATCTGATTTCAGAAGCTAAAAGTAAAACTACAATTCCTATTATTGCCAGTGTGAACTGCTACAATAATCAACGTTGGATTGAATTTGCCAAAGATATTCAAAAAGCCGGGGCTGATGCCCTTGAAGTTAACGTGTACTTTTTACCCACAGATAAAAACAAATCATCGGCCGACTACGAAAATATTTACTTTTCTTTACTGAGCAATCTAAAAAAAGAATTGTCTATTCCTATAATTTTCAAAATCGGGAATCAATTCACCAATCTTACTGCATTTCTTAACCGGCTGAAAGCCGATGGGGTTTCAGGAGTTACAATGTTCAATCGTTTCTATGAACCCGACATTGACATTGAACATTTAACACTGACTAGTTCTGAAATATTCAGTTCATCATCGGAATTACGAAAAGTGATACGCTGGATAGCCATTGCCAACGATAAAGTGAAGGGACTTGACATTTCAGCCAGTACCGGCATTCATAATCATCAAGCAGCCATCAAATGCATATTAGCCGGAGCATCGGCTGTTCAGTTATGTTCCACAATATACAAAAACAGTCCGAAGGTTATCCCCGAAATTTTATCAGGAATAGAACAATGGATGAAACGCAAAAATTTCGCATCAGTAAACGACTTCAAAGGATTATTGAGTTATAAAAAAATCCCGGATCCGGGCGCATACGAGAGAGCTCAGTTTATGAAACACTTCTCGAATATGGATTAAAAAAAGGCTGTCGTTTGACAGCCTTTTTTTATGCTTGAATCGATTTATAAAATATCGCTGGCAAGTTCTGCAAGGGCACTTCGTTCTCCTTTTTGCAGATGTATATGGGCAAACAATGGCTGATTTTTCATTTTTGCCGTTAAATAGGTTAAGCCATTGGAGTGTTGATCCAGATATGGAGTGTCGATTTGTTGCACATCTCCGGTGAAAACAATTTTTGATCCATCTCCGGCACGGGTGATGATAGTTTTAATTTCGTGAGGCGTTAAGTTTTGGGCTTCGTCGATGATAAAATAGACGTTACTCAAGCTACGACCGCGGATGTAGGCTAAGGGTTCAATAACCAATTGTTGATCTTTGAGCATTTGATCAATACGTTCGGATTGTTTGCTATGCTTTTTGTTGGCTGTTTTAATAACCCCGATGTTATCGTATAACGGAAGCATGTAAGGTCCCATTTTCTCTTTTACATCGCCTGGTAAAAAGCCCATATCGCGGTTTGACAAAGGTATAATCGGACGAGCGAGTAGGATTTGGTCGAAATTGTCAGCCATCTCAAGCGCTGCTGCCAGGGCAAGAAGAGTTTTCCCTGTGCCAGCTTTCCCGGTTATACTAACTAAGGGAATGGATGGATTGAGCAGAGCATCTAAGGCAAATTGCTGTTCTATGTTACGTGGTTCAATACCGTAAGCGTGTTGTTTAATCACGGGAAGAATTCTATTGAGTTGTAAATCGTAAAAAAGCTTGTAAACAGTTTCCGTTCCTTTTTGCACCACAATAAAATGTTTGTTACAATCGAGTGTAATTGGTATTTCAACCTCCTTGGGATCAATGGGTTGATGAGTATGAAATAGGTTGGCAATCTTTGTAGTGTCATCGAGGGTTATGGTTTCATACCCTGAAAAAATTTCCATATTGGTAACCTTATCGGTTTCGTAATCTTCGGCTTTAATTCCTATAGAAAGCGCCTTTAGACGCAAGTTTACATCTTTGGAAACAAAAATAACCGGTTCCTTTCGTGTATTTTTAACAAATTCGGCAATAGCCAAAATCTTATGGTCTTGTGATATTTCTGGAAAATTTTTCTGCACCGCATCGGATGCTTTGTGATAAGGAACGATAAATAATTTTCCAAGCCCATCCCCAAGGGAAACACCTTTTGAAAAGATCTCTTGAGTGCTTAACTTTGTCAACTCGCGAGCAATTTGCCGGGCATTAAAGTTGATTTGGTCAAACCCTTTTTTAAATTTATCTAGTTCTTCAAGCACGGTGATTGGAATTACCAAATCGTTGTCCTGAAAGTTGTAGAGACATTTGTAATCGTGCAATAAAACATTAGTGTCGAGCACAAAGACTTTTTTTCGAGACCCCATATAATTTACGTTTTAAAGGTTTATTCTTTGTAAATTTAACCATAATTTTGTCACTCCACAATCCAAACAATAAAATTTGATGAACTACTCTGAAACTCTTGAGTTTTTGTTTTCACAACTTCCAATGTTTCAAAGAATTGGAGGTGCAGCATATAAAGCCGATCTTTCGACAACTAAAAAACTTGACGAACTAAGCGGTCATCCCCATCGTAGATTTCGCACGATCCATGTTGCCGGAACCAATGGAAAAGGTTCCGTGTCGCACATGATAGCTATGGCTCTCCAGCAAGCCGGATACAAAACCGGTCTTTATACCTCTCCTCACTTGATAGACTTCAGAGAACGCATAAAAATCAACGGCGATGTAATATCGGAACAATACGTTATTGATTGGGTTGAACGCTATCGACACCATTTTGACGGTTTAAAACCCAGCTTCTTTGAAATGACAGTTGCCATGGCGTTTGATTATTTTGCTGATCAGAAGGTTGATGTTGCTGTTATTGAGGTTGGGATGGGAGGAAGACTAGATTCAACCAATATCATTACCCCCGAATTGTCGGTAATCACAAATATTGGATTGGATCACACTCAATTTCTTGGTACCACGCTCTCGGCCATCGCGGAAGAAAAAGCGGGAATTATCAAGACCGAGGTTCCGGTGGTAATCGGAGAATTTCATCCTGATACGCTAACTGTTTTTGAAAGGAAAGCCAGCCAAGCAAAAGCCCCTCTTTATAAGGCTTTTGAACGTTTTGTAGTGCAAAAAACTCAAATCACGGAAGAAGGCACCCAGCTTTTCACACTCCGTTCGTTGCCCGACTCGTCGCTTTGGTATGCTGAAGTTGATCTTTTAGGTATGTATCAAATAAAAAATATAGTTACCGTAGCAACTGCTCTTGAACAAATGAAAATTCCTTTTGCGCTGAACCTTCAAGAATCGTTACGTGCTCTTAAACATACCTCAAAAGTTACTGGTTTAATGGGGCGTTGGCAAATTCTTTGCGAAAAGCCTAAGGTAGTAACCGATATCGCCCATAATGCTGATGGCATAAAACAAATTGCAGAAATCTTAAAAACTCAGCCATACAAACAAATCCATATGATTCTTGGAGTTGTAAACGACAAAGATGCAGCGGCAATGATTCGACTTTTACCTAAAAATGCATACTATTATTTTACTCAGCCTTCCATACCCAGAGCCATGCCAGTTGAGAAATTAGTTGCTATAGCTGAGGCTGAAGGATATAACGGACAAATGTTCCCAACTGTAGAACAAGCTTATAACCATGTGATGAAAATTGCCCAGCCATCCGATATGATCTATGTGGGAGGAAGTGCTTTTGTTGTGGCTGATATTCTAACTTATTTGAAACACTAATATCCATGGTATCCGCTTCTAAAACATCAAAACACACAATTTCCGTTTGTCTTTCGCCCCTTCAATATTCAGTATATCATAAACCGGGAAATTTAGTAGTACTCATTGACGTAATACGAGCCACAACCGTTATCTGCACTGCACTTAACTATGGTGCCGAGAGTATTTTACCGCTTTCCGATATTCAAACGACACTGGATCTTAAGCAAAAAGGCTATTTAGTTGCAGGCGAACGCGATAGCCAAAAACTCAGTGGTTTCGATTGTGGCAACTCTCCTTTAGAATTCGCTTCTCAGAAAATTGAGGGAAAGTGTATTGCTATTACCACTACCAATGGAACTCAGGCACTATCGCATATTCCTCCGGGAACCGAAATAGTTGCCGGTTCTTGGGTAAACTTCGACATTCTCGTTGACTATTTAATAGCTTCCGAAAACAACATTCTTTTACTTTGTGCCGGCTGGAAAAACGCCATTTCCATCGAAGACACCCTTTTCGCCGGGCAGGTAGCAAAGAAACTTCTTGATTCAGAAAAATTTACTTACGAAACCGATGCCGTTTCTTTAGCCCTTTTAACCGCCCAAAACGCAGGAAATTCAGAATTGGAATTTATTTTAAAACATTCTCCTCGACTCAGACAAAAATTCGAAACTCTGCAAAAAGATGTTGAATTCTGTTTATTAAAAAATTCGCAGCCGGTAGTCCCATTCATGTTTGATCGCACCTTTAAAAAAGCAAAAATCAAGCGGTGAGGTAAAAAAAATGAGAAATAGAAAGCAAAGATAGACAAAACATTCGATATTTTTTACTTGCAAAAAATAATATAAGTGATGTATCTTTGCTAAAACAAATTTGAAATGATTTCTTTCCATCCCATAATTCATACTAGGGTATTGCATCAACAAAAATTTTCATTCAACATAGTTCAATTTATAAAAAAGCCGTCAAGGCTTTTTTTATTGCCCAAAAATCAACAGCAAAAAAATATTTTTCCGAACCGTTTGAAACTTAACATCAATGATAAACAACAAATAACCTTCAGTATCAGCAATGAAAAACAAAAGTCTCGTTTCCATCAACGATTACAGCAAAGAGGATTATCTTGAGATCCTAAACTTAGCTGAAGAATTTGAAAAGAACCCGGTTCAGGACATTTTGAGGGGCTACGTAATAGCCACACTTTTCTTTGAACCATCCACGCGCACACGTTTGAGTTTTGAAAGTGCAGTTAACAAACTTGGAGGAAGAATCATTGGATTCACCGATGCCGGCACTTCGAGCGTTCAAAAAGGAGAATCGCTAAAGGATACAATTTTAACCGTTGCCAACTATTCCGACTTGATTGTGATGCGCCATCCCATTGAAGGAAGTGCACGTTTTGCCAGCGAAATCAGTCCGGTTCCCATTGTCAACGCCGGCGATGGCGCAAATCAACATCCAACTCAATGTCTATTAGATTTATACAGTATCCGTAAAACCCAAGGCAAGCTTGAAAATCTCAACATTGCCATGGTTGGCGATCTAAAATATGGACGCACGGTTCATTCGTTACTCATGGCCATGTCTGAATTCAACCCAACGTTCAATTTTATTTCCCCCGAAGAACTGAAAATGCCCGATTCATATAAGCACATTTTGAAAGAAAAAGGTATTAAGTATTACGAGCACACAAATTTGGGAGATGCACTTCCCTACGCCGATATTATCTATATGACACGTGTGCAAAAAGAACGTTTTTCCGATCCAATTGAGTATGAAAAAGTAAAAAACGCTTACATTCTTAGAAACTCAATGTTGGAGAACACCAAAGAAAATATGCGCGTTCTGCACCCACTACCCCGAGTCAATGAAATCAACATTGATGTTGACACTAATCCCAAGGCTTACTACTTCGAGCAAGCACTAAACGGTGTTTACACCCGACAAGCTATCATAACAAAAATCTTAGGCATTAAGTAAACCAGCACAATTTAAAAAAATAATGCAATGAAAGATAAAACCCTAAGCGTTAGCGCCATAAAAGAAGGAACGGTGATTGATCACATTCCTGCCGAGCAGCTATTTGTAGTTATCAGCATTCTTAAGCTACACACACTTGAAACCCAAATAACCTTCGGAACCAATCTGCAGAGTAGGAAACTAGGAAAGAAAGCTATCATTAAAATCGAAGGAAAATTTTTTGACCCTGTAGAAATAAACCGAATTGCCTTAGTTGCACCGCAAGCCAAATTAAACATCATTCACGATTATACCGTAACCGAAAAACGTGTGGTTGAAGTTCCTGATACCATCGTAGGAATTGCACGTTGTATGAATCCAAAGTGTATTACCAATCACGAACAGGTAACCACACGCTTTCACGTTATCGACAAAAAAAAGGTAGAACTCAAATGCCACTATTGCGAAAAAATCACAGACCGTAAACATCTTGAAATCATCTAAAGACAATTTACAATCCATAAAAAATCCGGACATGGGTGTCCGGATTTTTTTTTCAAATCGGTTGATACATTGAATATTCCAAAGCGACAATCACATTTCACGTGAGTGTATTTTTTGAAAAACAAAAAAAATAGAAATTTGTTATATTTGGAGCGCAAACCAATTCAATATGGCTATGTTAACTATTCTCGACTTTTTTGAGCAAAGTGTTGAAAAATTTCCCAATAACACTTTTCTAAAGGAAAAAATCAAAGACCAATGGCAAGCAACCACTTATCAGGAGACTTTACAATGGTCAAAAAGTCTTGCCGCTGGACTGATCGATATAGGAGTTAAACCAGGCGACAAAATTGCCCTACTAAGCGAAGGTCGTACCGATTGGGTTATTGCAGAACTTGGAATCCTTTATACCGGAGCCGCCAACGTTCCCCTTTCTATAAAACTCGAACCATACGAAATTGAATTTCGCCTTCAACATTCCGAAAGTAAATATCTGATAGTCAGCAAAAATCAAAAATCGAAAATCGACAAAATCAGAAACAACCTAACCCTTTTAAAAGGTGTAATTTATCTTGATATCTTGGAAGAGATACCCCAATCCGATTTTCAATTTGATGATTTACTAAACAGTGGAAAAACACTGTTAAAAGAAAATCCCTTATTACTCGACCCCATTCGTGCAAAGATTACCGGCTCAACACCGGTAAATATCACTTACACATCGGGCACAACCGCTGACCCCAAAGGGATAATCCTAACCCACAGGAATTATACTGCCAACGTTGAACAAGCCTACAGTTTGATGGACATTCCTGAAACCTATTCAACTCTATTGATCCTTCCACTCGATCATTGTTTTGCCCACGTTGCAGGCATTTACAGTTTTATGGGAAAAGGAGCGTCTATTGCATTCGTTCAGTTGGGAGAAACACCAATGCAAACCCTAAAAAATATTCCTATAAATATAAAAGAAACCCAACCTGATTTATTGCTCAGTGTTCCGTCCTTAGCCAAGAATTTTAAAAAAAATATAGAGAAAGCTATTGCCGATAAAGGAAAATTCACTGAGCGTTTTTTCAATTTTGCATTGAAGACAGCCATCTACTACAATGCCGAGGGATACAACCGAGGAATAGGATTTCGGATTTTATTAAAACCCCTTGTAAAAATCTTTGACAAGATTCTTTTCAGCAAAATACGGGAAGTTTTTGGCGGCAAATTAAAATTCTTTATTGGAGGTGGCGCCTTGCTCGATATTGAACTACAACGCTTTTTCTACGCTATAGGGATTCCCATGCTACAAGGCTATGGGTTATCGGAAGCAACCCCAATTATTAGTTCGAATGCCCTACATCGGCACAAACTTGGCTCCAGTGGCTTTTTGGTATCAAACCTTGAAATAAAAATTTGCGATGAAAACGGCAACGAATTACCCCAGGGACAAACGGGTGAAATAGTAGTCAAAGGCGAAAACGTCATGGCAGGCTATTTCAAAAATGAAAAGGCGACGAAAGAAACCATCCGCGACAACTGGCTTTACACTGGCGATATGGGATATATCGATAAAGATGGTTTTTTGTATGTACTTGGACGTTTTAAAAGCCTTTTGATCAGCAGCGATGGAGAGAAATACAGTCCCGAAAGCATCGAAGAGACACTCACATCCAAGTCACGATTAATCAACCAAATAGTACTTTATAACAATCAAAACCCTTACACGGTAGCCTTGGTTGTACCCGATAAAGACGCTATAAAACGATTATCACAAGAATTAGGACTCAGTCTCGAAGATGAAAACGCCCAACAGCAAATTTTGAGAATGATCCACGACGAAATCAATCAATTTCGCAAAGGGGGAAAATACGCCGGTGAGTTTCCGGAACGTTGGCTGCCTTCAGCCATAGCCATACTTGATGAGTCGTTCAACGAACAAAATAAAATGATGAATTCAACCATGAAAATTGTTCGGAATCGGGTTTATGAATATTACCAAAGTCGAATTGAAGAGCTTTACCAATCCGACGCAAAAAACATTGCTAATCCGGCCAACATAGCAGCCCTTCGCAATTTATCAAGAAATTAAGAAGAGAGAAAAGGATAAAACCTTGCTTGTTGCATATAACAAGCAAGGTTTTGTTTTTTGGTGGGAGCTTTTGATAGAGCCAATCGTTTATTTTCGATCGATGCAATCGCGTAGTGTGCGACAATTTTTCATCAATTCCCCGCTTGCGTCTGTGTTGTTTCAATCCACGCGCCCGCGCGGGGCGCGACCGTTGACCCGCTCCTTTCCATATCGGGCGGAAATAGTTTCAATCCACGCGCCCGCGCGGGGCGCGACTATTCCATCAAATTTTGATATT
>DAOTAV010000018.1:0-20171 GCA_035382785.1 Salinivirgaceae bacterium
AATAGTTTATAATAAGCAATATAATAATTGTTTAATGTTTGCCCTTTATCGAACTTTTGGACATGTTAACCACAAATAACGAGTTATTAACAAACGAATCGAAAAAAAATTAAAAATTATGTTTTATATTAGTCACCGATAACCAACATTTAAAACTAAAGAAATATGAAAAAACTAAGTATTTTGATTTTGATGATAGGAATTATAGGAACAACCCACGCACAATTATTAAAATTTGGGTTGCGTTTTGGAGCCAGCTCTACCCAGGTAAAGCTTTCGGATGCTATCCAAGTAAGAAGAGCGATTCAAGGCGGTGATACCACCTATGTCTTAAATTTTGCCAACAACACTCCTATGGGTTTTCATTTTGGTGGATTTGCTCAAATTGGGATAGCCGGCATTTTTATTCAACCGGAAATATTGTTTGCAACCACAGGAGGTGAGGTAAAGATTATAGATGCGGGAACTAATATTGAACGTTCGGCAAAACAGCGTGATTTTCGGATTGATGTTCCTGTTTTGGTAGGATGGAAATTTGGTCCAGCACGTTTGGGTACCGGACCGGTGGCTTCGTTTAATTTATTTACCAAAGATGAAGTTGCCGACATTGTTGGAGAACTTTCTTCAGATGGAGGATCTAGTCCAACAGCTGAAACAATGTTTAAAAAGGCGGTTTGGGGGTGGCAATTAGGAGCCGGAGTTAACATCTTGGGAAAAATAGCCATTGATGCAAAATATGAGTTTGGTTTGAGCAAACTTGGAGATGGTTTATCCATTGACGGCCAAAAATATAATTTCAGCAAACGAGCTAATCAAGCTATTCTATCGATTGGTTACATGTTTTAGTTTCATTACAAAATAGTTATGGCCTAATTTAAAAACAACAAAATATAAAAACAAATCTTGGATAATTATTTTCGGACTTTCTTTGATAGCTTTCAATTTGACAGCTCAAGAAAATTTGCCAATAGACCCATTATTGAAATTCAAAAATTTCTCAAATTTTGATTTAGAAGTCCTTTAAAATAGAATACTGTCAAAAATAATTTATACCGAGCATTTGAAGTTAATGCAGGAGTTCTTGCCGCAGCTCCATTAATGCAAAAACTTTAAATCCTGATAATTTGGATTCTAGTGGAGAGGCTTTACTGACAAATTATTTCAAATTTGGAATAAGAGTTTCAAACGGCTTTCTGACAATAATTAAAATAAAATAAACTCTGAATGAGCTTTACCCTTATTACTATACAATAGGGCTATTTTATAACATAACGACGAATAAAAAAAAGAAAGCATAACAGCACCTACCAAGGTGGTGATTCGGGGCTTAAATCAAGCATTGTGCTACTATCAAATTTTCTACTTGGTTGAAAGTGAAGGCTCCGAAATCACCAACTTTTGATAGCTGAAAACGAAAAGGCCGGGAAAAGCCAGGCTTTTTATTTTTGGCTTTAGTGAAATATGGTTAAAATAAGTACCTTTGTGAAATTAAACGTAAAGCTTGAATGACCGAACGTTTTAACATTAGAAATCCTGGCGAAAATATGCCGGATCAGGAAAATGATTTGAAGCTAAGACCGCTACGTTTTGAAGATTTTCGTGGGCAAGGACCTATCGTAGAAAATCTTAAGGTTTTCGTATTAGCAGCTCGTATGCGTGGAGAAGCCTTAGATCATGTTCTTTTGCATGGGCCACCCGGATTAGGAAAAACAACCCTTTCTCACATAATAGCAAATGAATTAGGAGTTTCTATCAAAATTACTTCAGGACCAGTTTTGGAGAAACCCGGCGATTTAGCAGGCATACTAACATCGCTGCAACCAAATGATGTGTTATTTATTGACGAAATCCATCGTTTGAATTCGGTAGTCGAAGAATACCTATATTCGGCGATGGAAGATTACAGAATTGATATTGTTATCGATAAAGGGCCTGCAGCTCGAACGGTTCAGTTGGGCTTAAATCCATTTACGCTAATAGGTGCGACAACCCGCAGTGGATTGTTAACGGCGCCCTTAAGAGCACGTTTTGGTATTAACTGTCATTTAGAATATTACGATAACGAAATCATCACACAAATCATTAAACGCTCCGCTAAAATCCTTGATGTTCCCATTGACAGTGATGCTGCGGAAGAAATTGCCATGCGTAGCCGCGGAACACCTAGAATCGCTAATGCTCTTTTAAGACGAGTACGCGATTTCGCACAAGTTAAGGGAAACGGAACCATTGATAGAGAAATTGCCAGATTTGCTCTAGAAGCTTTAAATATCGATCGTTATGGTCTTGATGAAATGGATAACAAAATTTTATCCATAATTATTGAAAAATTCAATGGCGGGCCTGTTGGATTGGGAACAATTGCAACTGCATTAAGTGAGGATCCCGGAACATTAGAGGAAGTATATGAGCCATTTCTGATAAAAGAAGGGTTCCTGAAAAGAACGCCCCGTGGAAGAGAAGTCACCGAGCTTGCATATAAACACTTAGGAAAAATATCCGGTTTTAGGCAAAATTCGCTTTTTGATTGATGCTCGACAAAATAGAAATTTCACGACTCATAAAACAAAAGGCTCTTGAATTGGGTTTTGATGACTGTGGGATTGCAGAGGCTCTCTTTTATCCCGAGTTGAAAGAATTTTTTCATCGATGGATTTCTGATGGCTATTCCGGAGAAATGAGCTATCTTTCGGAAACAGAAACACACAGAACCAATATAAATGAATACCATTCGGGAGCACGTTCTGTGATAGTTTTAGTTACATCATACTATCCCGGAGCAATTAATTATAATTCACGTTACAAAGTGGCAAAGTTTGCGCTTGTTTCTGATTATCATTTTGTTCTCAGAGAGCAAATGAATAAGTTAATAGAGTGGATTTCCCAACAAATACCAGAATCCGATTTTCGTTTCAGTGTTGACGCTATGCCTATAGTTGAAAGATTTTGGGCAGTTAAAGCAGGAGTTTGTTTTAGGGGACAAAATGGTATGGTTATTCACCCCAAATTGGGTTCACACATATTTTTATCAACTATAACTACCAATATATCAATGCAATACGATTCACCTATGGATAGGGAATGTATGGGTTGTGGAGAATGTATTAGGCATTGTCCAAATCAAGCAATAGTTCAACCCTACGTAGTTGATGCCCGACGATGTATATCATATGTAACTATCGAGTATCGTAATGAACAGATTAATAGTGGAATAAGGCTTTCTAATTATCTTTTTGGATGTGATATTTGCAACGATGTTTGTCCGCACAATGCTGAAGCAAAGGAGGGAAACGGTTTAATGTTCCGATTAAAGAGCAACATTCTTTCCTACACAGATACCGATTGGGAAAACTTAGGTTCTGCTAAATTTAAACGTGAATTATCGCATACACCGATACGAAGGGCAGGTCTTCGTGTTTTGCGGAGAAATATTCGCAGGATAAATTGCGAAAAATAATGTTGTTACAAATTTTCTAATTTTTGACAATGATTATCCACAAGATGGTCGTTGTCTAATGGCATATCGCCGTAGGTATTTTTCAAATAAGTAAAAACCGATTCAATTTCATCGACAGAATTAGCAGTAACTAATTTTGTTCGCACTTCTTTAGCGTTGGGTAATCCCTTGAAATAGTTACCGAAATGTTGTCTCATTTCAAGAATTCCATATTTTTCGCCTTTATAATCAATACTTTTCTCGAGATGTAGGCGAGCAATAGCAACTCTTTCATTTACGGTTAATGGAGGTAAAATTTCACCGGAATTGAGAAAATGTCGAATATAATGAAAAATCCAAGGTTTACCAATGGCTGCCCTTCCAACCATAATTCCGTCAACACCATAAAGCTTAAAAGCGTTTGCTGCATCCTGTGGCGTTTTAATATCGCCGTTTCCAATTATCGGGATGTGTATTCGGGGATCGTCTTTGATTTTTTTGATAGGCTCCCAATTGGCAACGCCACGATAAAATTGAGATCGGGTGCGACCATGTATCGAAAGCCATGCAATTCCGGTATCCTGAAGACGAAGAGCTAGATCGTGGATAATGATTGAATTTTCGTCCCAGCCCAACCGTGTTTTTACTGTTACCGGGATGTTTACGGCTTTAACTACGGAACGGGTAATTTCAATCAAAAGTTCCGGATTTTGAAGCATTCCGGATCCTGCACCTTTTGTAGCAACCTTTTTAACCGGGCATCCAAAATTTAAGTCAATAAAATCGGGCTTAGCATTCTCGACTATTTTAGCGGCTTCAACCATTGAGTTTAAATCCTTCCCGAATATTTGGATACCTACCGGACGTTCATAATCGTAGATTTCTATTTTACGAAACGATTTTTTTACATCACGAATAAGTGCCTCCGATGCGACAAATTCTGTATAAACTACATTAGCCCCAAAGTGCTTGCACATGAACCGAAAAGTATAATCGGTTACATCTTCCATTGGGGCTAAGAACAGTGGTTTTTCAGGTAACGATAGTTTTCCAAGTTGAATCATTGAGTATCTTTGTGTAATTTTACCAATTTTACATCAAATCATGTTTTGAACGCGGCGTTGCGTTTGTTCATATCAAAAATTTGACCATAAATGGAACAAAAACCATCGAGTTTAGGCTATATTTTCCTTGCACTTCTTCTCAGCTTTATTTCGCTATTCTTTTCTGTATTTGTATTGAAGGTAGTTAGTTTGTATTTGAATCTTGAATCAGCATGGGGGATTTATATCAAAATTAGCATTCAAACTATATTTATGTTTGGAATTCCTCCAATTATTTTACGAACTTTCGGCGTTAAGCCTCCGGTTTTCGGTAAATTATCGGAAATATCACCGGTTCAGAAACGAATTTTTATTTTAGGGTTAATAAGTTGGGTGCTTAGTGTTATTCCGGTTCAAATGCTTTCGTATTTGAATTCGATGATTCATTTTCCAGACCGATGGAGTGAGATAGAAAAAATATTACGTACATTACAAGAAACGAGTGAGCAATTTTTACACCAACTATTAAGCACAGAGGGGGTCATTCATTTTTATATTTTAACCGTAGTAATCGCCGTTATTCCGGCAATATTTGAAGAGTTCTTTTTTCGAGGTTGTTTGCAATCTTTAATAATAAACTATACAGGAAAAGTTTGGAGCTCGATTGTAATTTCTTCGTTGGTTTTTTCAATGTATCATGGTGAGTTTTATTCTATTTTGCCACGATTATTTCTTGGAATTGTCCTTGGAATGGCATATTACAGTTCACGTAAGTTGTGGATTCCTGTAATACTGCATTTTTTAAATAATTTTGCAAGTTTGGTGGCTTATCGAATTTTTGCCACCTCCGATTTAGATGTATTATGGCTAATTTGGGGAAAGTTTTTCGGCTTTATTAGTGCTGTAATATTAATTATTGCAGTTATTGTCATATTACGCCGAATGAAAGAAATTGCTTCTAATTGAAAAGTTGGTTATCGTTAGATTTGGCCTTGAGTTTCTCTTTTTCTTCTTTTCGATAAACATAAACCACGCCGTAGCTAGAAGCTTTTTCGCGCATTTCCTCGGGGGGTAGATTTGAAAAGTGTTTTTCGATTTGATTCCATAGTTCAAGAATTAAAGCATCGGCCTCAACTCTCATCTCAGCAACTTTTTGATTTGCACGTGCGGCGATGTCTTGAAGCGTTTTATGGTTTTGATAGGTTCGTAAATAATCTTCATATTTTACTTTAACCAAAGCGATAGTTGGGTTGGTAATAGGTGAAGCTCCCGTGGCAAGGCGGTTAGCTTCGCCTTTAATGATTTTTTCGCCCCATTCAATAATATCGTTTTCGGAGTTTAGTAAAGGAACAGTCTTTGTGTTCTCATCCAAACCATAGAATTTTCTAATCTCAGGTTTTAATTCTCCTCTAATAATGGCCATATTCATCACTTGAATGAAATGGGAAATGTAGAGTTTAGCCTTTCGCTGACTTCCAAGATAGGCCTTACTGTTTTGAATTTGTCGCCTGAATGTTTCCCGTTGATGGTCAACCGTTTGTTTAAACAATGGAAGAAAAGCACGAAGCTTTAAGAGTAAAGCCGGACTTATGGCTAGTTGCAGTGGGGCGAAATGATTTGATTGTTTTATTGCTTCTGTAATTGCTCGGATACGAGCCATATCGGTATTCGGTAAACGACGGTAAGGCATACTGAAATTTTTTTGTGCGAATATACAACATTTTTTTAATATGCAAGCACTATTCGCAATAAAAGTGCTTAAATATTAGCATTTTATGACTAAAGGTGAGATTTATTCAACGAAACTCAGAAAAAATGTGTATTTAATGAAAAAAACCACAAAAATAATCGACGACAAAATAATGAAAGTTTTGGCGGGGATATAATCAAACGGCTTAATAGAAAGGTGCTTTCTTGTTAAGTAGATTAACGTAATTTTTTCGACTATAAACGAAACCAAAGTAGCCAGAGCAATGCCAACAATTCCCCATAAATAGGCCCACCAGAGGCTTAGGATAATATTGCTTATAACCTCAAGAACTGCTACCGGAACTAATAAACGGTTTTGTTTAAAACCCATGATTATGGTTTGAGGGAAAAGTAATCGCGGGAGGACTAAAAGAAGATATACATCGAAAATTCTGGCAGCAGAAGCAAATTGTGGGTCAAATAGGTGAGTAAACAGAAACTGACTGAAAATGATTAGTATGGTTGAACATGGAACCAGGGTTAATAAGAGCTTTTCAGTGCTTTTATTGAGTTGATTAAGTGTTTCGGCAGTGGGTCTTTCGGTTTGGGCAAAAAGGGGTAAAAAAGCATTGCTCAAGCCGGTTGCCAAAATAGAATTGAAGGGTAGTTCGCGTGCTCCGTAACGATATAGTGCAAACGATTTTTCATCGAAAAGATATGAAATAATTATTCCATCGATAAACGGTCCGGACTCTGCAATAATGGACGATAGAACTAATGGTATGGAAAACAATAGAAATTGTTTCATCCATAGAAAATCGATTTTGGGAAAGGTAGTCAAAAAGGAAAAGGAGGAAATCAATAATCGAAAAAAGCCGTAAACCACCGTTCCCCAAATGGCTCCGGAAATGTTTTGTGAAAGGTACAAACCGGTCCCAACACAAATAATAAGAGTGATAGGAGTAAAAATTCCGCTTAAAACAAGAATTTTTCGACGTTTTTGCAATAAATGATAGTATTCAAAAATTAGGGACGGTGTCCAAAATAGAGTGTAAAACATTGATGCCCAAATCACTAAAGAGTTTGTTTCAGCATAAAACCCGAAACAGTAGTGGGCTGAAAAAAATAGTATAGAAGACAGTAAGGAAAGGAAAATAAAAAGTAAAAAAATCTGCGAAATTTGATTTTCAAAAGACGGCTGATTTGTATTTACAAAACTTAGCGTGGACTTTATGAGGGCATTTACCCAAAAAAAACTGATAAGGCCGGAAAGAAATAGAACCATCTCATATTTTCCAATTTCTGCAACCGATAAAGGATTCTGCAGAAACAATGATGATTTTGCCAGCAATATGGACACAAGAAACATTCCGGCAAAACGCCCGAGTAAAAAAAATTGCAACCCAAAGGAAGGGCTAGTTTGAAGTGCTTTGATATGTTTTTTGATAAACAACCGCATTGAAGCTTCTTAAACCGAACAAAGATAACGCAATAAATCGGATTAAAACATTTAATCATTTTATCCGCGCCATTTCACAGTAAACCAATAAATCATCTGATTTTCAAAGTTTAACAAAAATATAAGCGGATATTATTTAAAACAATGGTGCGATGTTCTGATTTGAATTTTTATGAAAAACTTTGTGTTTTTCTATAAATGTATTAACTTTGCAACTGCAAAACGGTGGACGTAGCTCAGTTGGTTAGAGTAGCGGATTGTGGTTCCGTTGGTCGTGGGTTCGAATCCCACCTTCCACCCCAAAAAACCGTGATGAAAATCACGGTTTTTTCTTTTTTGGAGAATCGTCAAAAAAGGTTTGTGTTTGTTTATAATCAACAAAATCGTCCGACGATTTAGGATTTCGAAACTTTAAAAATCCTCGATGCTAAAATACATGCTTGATGATGTTTTCCACACTATTTGGCTGACTCATAGTGAAGAAATGGATGAGAGGAACTCCATGTGCTTTCAACTCCCGACATTGTGCAATTGCCCATTCCACCCCAATACGACTTGCATCGTCGTTGGTTTTGCATTTTTTTACCTCCTTGGCAAAGTCGTTGGGTATTTCAATATGAAATAGTCGTGGTAAAACCTCAAGATGGTTAATATTGCTGAGTGGGTTAATTCCGGGAATAATCGGTTTATCAATTCCTATCGCTCTACAGGCATCGACAAAGCGAAAAAACTTCTGATTATCGTAAAACATTTGAGTGACAATATAGTCTGCCCCTGCATCGACTTTTTCTTTTAGATGTTTGAGGTCAGTATCAAAATCAGGGGCTTCACCGTGTTTCTCCGGATATCCGGCCACTCCAATACTAAAGTTTGTTTGTCGGGCTTCCAAATCGGGTTGGTCGAGATAGATTCCATGGTTCATGTCAGCAATTTGTTTTACTAAACCAACGGCATTGGAATGTCCGAGGGCATGGGGAACAAACCGTTCTTCGCCTTTCAAGGGGTCGCCCCGTAAAGCAAAAATATTCTCGAATCCGAGAAAGGAGTAGTCAATGAGTTGTTGTTCGATTTCGTGCTTTGAAAATCCCCCACAAATAATATGCGGAACTACTTCAATGTTGTAGCGGTATTTAATGGATACGGCGATTCCAACCGAACCCGGACGTCGGTTAATTTTTCGCCGTTCCATGGTACCGTCGGGACGGGGAACAAATTTTACTTCTTCACGATGATAGGTAACGTTGATAAAACTTGGTTTGAAATCTACCAAGGGGTCGATTGTTTTATAAATATTTTCCAAAGCGTGACCACGAAGTGGCGGAACAATTTCCAGGGATATTAGAGTACGGTGTGTCGATTTTATGGTATCAACAATATTCATATCATGCGTGTGATTTATTGTACGAATTTTTTGTATTCTTCAAGCTTGTATCCTTTTAAAGATGCAAGCGATTGCAATTGTTCGTCACCGACGTTATCAAGGCGGAAATATTGAGCTTTGGGGTGGGCAAAATACCAACCGGAAACGGATGCTGTGGGAACCATGGCAAAATTTTCGGTCAAAGTAATTCCGCAAAGATTTTGGACATCTAAAAGTTCGAAAAGTGTTTTTTTCTCAGAATGGTCGGGACAAGCCGGATAACCTGCAGCCGGGCGGATTCCACGGAATTTTCCTCGCAAAATATTGTCAATATCGAGAGGTTCGTTGGGAGAGTATCCCCATATCTCTGTCCGAACTTTATAGTGAAGCCATTCTGCTGCAGCTTCTGCAAGTCGGTCGGACAAAATTTTGGTCATAATTTTTTGATAATCGTCGTTTTTTGACAGAGATTGAATAAGTGTCTCAAGACCTATTCCGGCTGTGACGGCAAAGGTTCCGATATAATCCACGATTCCCGTTGAGGAAGGAGCAACAAAATCGGCAAGGCAAAGGTTACATTCTCCTTGCGCTGTTTTTTGGAGAGAGCGTAGGAAATGGAAACGACAGTGTTCTTCGCCTGATTTCGGGTTGATTACAGTTACGCTGTTTCCAATAGTGTTTGCCGGAAACAGTCCAACAACGGCCGATGCTTTCAGGGTTTTCTGCGATACTATTTTTTGAAGGATGGAATGGGCGTCGTCCATAAGTTTTTTTGCTTCGGGACCAACAACCGGGTCGCTTAGAACAGCGGGATAACGTCCTCGTATATCCCACGCTAATAAGAAAAATGTCCAATCGATAAAGGGTATAAGCTCGTGGATTGGAATTTCTTCAAAATGCGTAATCCCCAAACGGTTGGGCTTTACGATATCCGCTTCGTGCGGGTTGTAAGGGAAGCGATTTTGATTGGCTTCTGATAATGAAACAAATTGTTTCTCGCGTTGCCGTTTTAACCACTGTTCGGAGATGTTGTGATAATGTTGATTTAGGTTTTGTACAAACGATTCTTTGGTGGCGGTATTTAATAATTGAGAAACATATTGAATTGATTTACTGGCATCTTTTACGTGTACAACCGGTTGGGAATAGTTGGGGGCTATTTTAAGCGCAGTATGCAATTCACTGGTAGTTGCTCCACCAATAAGAAGCGGAATTTGAAGTTTGTGTTCTTCCATTACTTTGGACACAAAAGCCATTTCTTCGAGTGAAGGAGTAATCAGACCACTAAGTCCAACTATATCGGGTTTGTGTAGTTCGATGTTTTCCAAAATTTTTTCAGCGGGAACCATCACCCCAAGGTCGATAATTTCGTAGTTGTTGCAGCTCAATACCACTGAAACTATATTTTTTCCAATATCGTGAACATCGCCTTTAACGGTGGCTAATAGTATTTTTCCTTTGGTTTGTGCTGAGTTTGCGTTTTTTTGCCGTATCAGAGGTTCAAGATATTCTACGGCGACTTTCATTACCCTAGCGCTTTTAACCACTTGCGGCAGAAACATTTTTCCGGCTCCAAACATTTCACCAATTTCGTTCATGGCATCCATCAATGGGCCTTCGATAATTTCGAGCGGGTTGGCGAAATGAGGAATGATTTCATCAAGGTCTTGCTTAATAAAATCGGTTAAGCCTTTTATCAGCGCATATTTTAAACGCTCTTCAACAGGATAATTTCTCCATTCTTGTAATTTTTCCTGGGTTTTGGACGTACTCTTAATGTTTTCTGCATATATCAGTAATCGTTCTGTGGCATCAGCCCGACGGTTTAGAACCAAATCTTCAGCTAAATTCAACAGGTTTTTGTCGATTTCTTCGTACACTTGAAGCATTCCGGGATTAACGATCCCCATATCGAGACCATTTTGAATGGCATGATATAGAAATACGGCGTGAAGTGCTTCTCTCACAGAGTTGTTTCCACGAAATGAAAACGAAAGGTTACTAATGCCTCCGCTGGTTTTTGCATGCGGTAAATTTTGTTTAATCCAAGAACAAGCCTTAATAAAGTCCACAGCGTAGTTGTTGTGTTCTTTTATTCCTGTGCCGATAGCAAGTACGTTGGGGTCGAAAATAATGTCCTGGGGTGGAAAATTAATTTTATCAACCAGTAAGCGGTAGGAACGTTGCGCTATTTCAATTTTTCGTTGGTAAGTATCGGCTTGTCCGTTTTCGTCGAATAACATCACCACAACCGCAGCACCCAGATTTCGGATTTCTCCGGCCTGCTTCAGAAATTTATCTTCACCTTCTTTAAGGCTGATGGAATTGACTACCGATTTCCCCTGAACACATTTTAACCCGGCCGCAATAATCTCCCACTTTGATGAATCAATCATGATTGGGACTTTACTGATTTCAGGTTCGGCAGAGACCAAATTTAGGAAAGAAACCATAGCTTTTTTGCCATCAATCATAGCATCGTCCATGCAAACATCGATGAGCTGAGCACCGTTTTCTACTTGTTCGGCGGCAATAGAAAGCGCTTCGTTTAGATTTTCTTCGTGAATCAGCTTGGCAAATTTGGCCGAGCCCGCTACGTTTGTTCGTTCACCGATGTTAACAAAATTAGTGTCGGTTCTGATTTCAACCATTTCAAGTCCCGAGAATCGAGTCGTTGGGTTAAGTTGTGGGATTTGCCTAGGTTCATATTTGGAGGCGACAGTAGCTATGGCAGCAATGTGTTGAGGGTTTGTTCCACAGCATCCACCAACAATGTTGACAAGTCCTTGTTTGCAATAGCTTTCCACGATTTCGGCCATTTCTCTACTCGACTGGTCGTATTCTCCCATCTCGTTGGGAAGTCCGGCGTTGGGATGAGCGCTAACAAAGCAATTTGCAATTTTGGATAGCCTTTCGATATATGGTTTTAATTGGGCTGCGCCGAGGGCACAATTTAATCCTATGCTTAGTGGTTCGGCGTGTTCCAAGGCCGTGTAAAATGCTTCTAATGTTTGTCCTGAGAGAGTTCGTCCGGCAGCATCGGTGATAGTTCCGGATAGCATTATTGGGGTAATAGTTCCGCTATCTTGTGCGTATTTTTTTGCAGCATAAACAGCGGCTTTGGCGTTTAAGGTGTCAAAAATGGTTTCGATGAGTAACAGATCTACTCCTCCGGTAACCAAGCCTTTTATTTGCTCATAGTAGGCTTCAACAAGTTGGTCGAAGGTAATTTTGCGAAATCCAGGGTTGTTGACATCGGGCGATAGACTTGTTGTTTGATTGGTTGGTCCAATGCTTCCGGCCACAAATCGCGGCTTTTGCTTCGTTGAAAACAATTCGGTTGCTTTGCGGGCTAAACGAGCTGCTTCATAATTTATTTGGTAAACCCATCCTTCCAGATTATAATCGGCTTGTGAAATTGTATTGGCATTGAAAGTGTTAGTCTCTATGATATCGGCCCCTGCTTCTAAATAGCTTTTGTGGATATTGAAAATAATTTCGGGTTGTGTCAGAACCAGAATGTCGTTATTGCCTTTCAGGGGTGTAGAATGATTTGCAAATTGGCTTCCGCGAAAATCAGTTTCTGACAATTTATGCCGCTGAATCATTGTGCCCATGGCACCGTCGAGGATTAAAATTCGCTCGCTTAATATTTTATGGATATTGAAATTTTGCTGCATTGAAAACAAACGAATTAATTGAATTTTTCGTCAAAAGCTTTAATGGTGTTGGGTTTAAATATTGAAAAAATCAGAACGCCGAATGCTATTATCAACAACATTGAAGAACAGGCATACGAAATTTTGTTTCCGAGCAAGAACGATTTAGGTTTAAATTCAAATTCAATAAAACCTTCTCCAGCGGGGAGAATTGCTCCACGAAGTAGGTAGTTAATACGTAAAATCTCCACCGGAGTTCCGTTGATGTATGCCTGCCATCCTTTGGGATAAAAAATTTCCGAGAACGCGGCCAACGATGGTTTTTCAACGCGATATTGATATCTTAATCGATTAGGATGATATTGGGTCAAACGGATAAAATCGTTTTCACTAACTTTTTGAGCATGAACCGCTTGATATTCGCTATTCAATACAGCGGTTTTTTGTAGATTGACTGAATTCAGCAACATCATTTCATCTTTATCGGTTTCAGCATATACAATGCTATCAATCAGCCAGGCTTGTCCAAAGGCATGGGTGTTAATGAGCGGTTGATTGTCGGGTGAAAGAATTATGTATCGAGTGTTAAGCATGTTTAGTACTTGACACTTTTCAAGAAGGCTATCTATTCCTGTTTTGGTTGGCGATTTGGACAGATAGTCGATGAGGGAACGCATTTCGGGATAAATTTGCCAATCGATAAGTTCTTGATAACGTTGCATTTTTGCACCATGATATCCGCCAATGCTATTATGAAAGTATGAGGTTGATGCGTCGTTGAAGGTGTTCACTGACAGGTTTAACACACGATAATGTTCTTTGTCGCGTAGAATGTAGTTATTAGCAGCAGAAGGCGTGAAGGGTTGTTGTTGCAGTAAGTTTTTTGATACCCAATTGTCGTTTTGAGCGTAACGAAGCGATACAGGAATCAAGTCTAGGATGAAAAGTAATATTAACAGTGCCGGGGCATATTTACGGTTTAGTTTGTTTTTGCTAACGGCAAAAATTAGTCCCGAGGTTACGAAAATAAATAAAAGTGATCGATAGATATCGTTACGAAATAAGGATAAACGGTCGGCCTGAAGTGACTTTTGGATAACATCGGGCAATTGGGCATCGTTTTGTCCTATCATGTTAGCTGAAATTGGAACTAAAATCCAAAGAAGAATCAACAAAATTGTTAAGCCTCCGGTTGCATAGGTTAATGGTCTTTTGAGTTGATGGAAGTTTATTTCTGACTTTAGTATTTTATCGAATGCCCAAAGGCCAAGAAGTGGGATGGTGAATTGGACGATAACAAGAGTCATACTTACGGTCCGGAATTTATTATATCCGGGTAAATAGTTTATAATTAATTCATTAAACCACATCCAATGTTTTCCCCAAGCTAAGAAAATGGCAAAGACGGTTAGTGCCAGAAGCCACCACTTCAGGTTGTTTCGTAGAATCATCATTCCAAGAAGAAATAGAAAAATAACAGAAGCTCCAAGGTAAACGGGGCCGGAGGTAAAGGGTTGTTCACCCCAATAGGTGTCTAAATAAGTAGCATATTGTTGAGCGGCTTTTTTCCCATAGTTTTCTTCTATAGCCCTATAGGTGTGGCTTTGGTTTCCAAGTTGCATATGGCTAGAGCCGCCAAAAAGATTAGGAACAAGAAGATTTAATGTTTCAGCTTTTCCGTAACTCCAGGCAGTAATGTAGTCAATCGGAAGGCCGGTTGTTGTTTTATTTGAGTCATTGACAATGTTTGGTTTTCCGCGCATAGAGAACTTTCCATACTCATAAACGGTCCACAGAGTTGTAATATTGGCTCCGATGGCCAAAACGGCGAATACGAATATAAAAGAAACTTTTTTGAAGAAGGGCCAAAGAACCTTATTTCTTACACTGTTGAAAACTTCATATAAACCTAAGAAAATTAGAGAGATAAGGGTGTAATACGTAATTTGTAAATGATTTACATAAATTTGAAGCGAAAGGGCTATGGCAAAAAGGATGCTTCCGAGCAAAACTCTTTCATGGATTGCATAATAGAACGCACCAATTATTAAGGGCATATAACCCAAAGCCATTACTTTTGTGATGTGACCGGCGTCGATGATGATAATAAAGTAAGTGGAGAAGGCGTAGGCAATGGCACCGGCAATTGCTGTTTGTGGTGATATTCCAAATAAAAGAAGAGCCAAGTAGAAACCAATCATGTAAAGGAATAAATGATTAGCCGGGCGGGTGTGAAATAAGTTTATAATGTTGTGAATGTATCGCGTGAGGTTTGCATATCCCGGGTTTTGAATCAAGTAGGTGGGCATTCCACCAAAAAGTCTGTCGGTCCATAAAGCATATTCCCCGGTCGATTTTTGTAGTTCTTTTAATTCCTGAACCGATCCGGCATAGGCAAGCATGTCGCCTTGGCGTAACATTTTCCCTTTTAAAACTGGGTTAAAATACCCAAAACTGAGAATAAGGAAAATTCCCAAAGCAAATAAATGTGGTTTAATTTTATGGATGTCGAAAAATGGCTTCATATGTTTTTGTTTTTGTCGGTTAAGGTTTAGGATGTCTATGGTTAGTTGTTGATTTATTGCCTATGCCGATTAAGTAAACAGTTTTTTATAAAGTTTTCTATTCATCAACGAAATAATCGGATAATGTCATTACCGTTTGCGTAAATTATCAAGAGTAAAAGAAATATCATTCCTGCTATTTGCGCGTATTCCATAAATTTTTCCGACGGTTTTCGTCCGGATATCATTTCGTAAAGGAGAAACATAACATGTCCACCATCAAGGGCTGGAATGGGAAGAAGGTTTAATATGGCAAGCATAATGGAAAGAAATGCTGTCAGGTTCCAGAAATGTTGCCAATCCCAAGTACCCGGAAAAATTTTGCCGATGGTTATAAATCCGCCAAGGGATTCATAGGCTTTTGTTTTGGGAGAAAAGATTAATTTTAATTGTTTAAGATAATCATTTGCTGTTTTAAATCCTTTGGCAATTCCGGCTGGAATGGATTCGAAAAATCCATAATTGGATGTTGCCAGCGGAATGGAAGCGGCCATATCGGCGTACACTCCAATTTTTCCATTTTCTGAGACTACAACATCAAATAGGAGAGTATCGTTATCTCGTTTTACAGTGAGCTGAACACGTTGATTTTTACGTTCTTCCAAAGTGGGAATCATTAAATCGAGGTATGGGGTTGGAATGGAATCAACCATAAGAATGTGGTCGTTCTCCTTTAGACCGGCATTTTGGGCCGGACTATTTTCGGAAAAACCACCCACAATCATTTTCAATCGCGGAGAGAATAAAATATCGTTGTTTTTGACAACACGTTGGGTAACCCATTCCGGTATTTCAATTGATATTGAGTCGTTTCCACGAATAACTTCTACACTTTGTGCGTTGTTTAAAATAATGGTTGAGATTATCTCCTGAAATCTTTCAATAGGCTTACCGTCGATGCCCAGAATGCGATCGCCGGCTTTAAAGCCAATTAATTCAGCTGTGCTATCGGGGACAATGCCATGTTCCATTTTTGCAAGAGGGATATATTGTTCGCCCCACGCAAAAAGCACCATAATATAAATAAGAAGAGCCAAAACGAAGTTAAGCAGAACGCCTCCAACCATAATGAGCAAACGCTGCCATGATGGTTTTGCACGAAATTCGTAGGGTTGTGGTTCACTTTGTAACTGTTCTTTATCAAGCGATTCGTCAATCATCCCGGAGATTTTTACGTATCCTCCTAGGGGAATCCATCCTATGCCGAAAATAGTTTCTCCTATTTTCTTTTTGTAGAGCGAGAACCAAGGGTTAAAGAACAGATAAAATTTTTCAACTCTCGTTTTAAAAATTTTGGCGAAAATGAAATGTCCGAATTCGTGAAGAATAATCAAGATGGACAGGCTTAATAGAAGTTGACTAATTTTTATCAATATTTCCATAGTGTTATATTTCAAGGGTTTCTATAAATGAAGCCGAAACTAATCGGGTTTCCGAATCGGTATTGATATAATCTTGAAGTGTTGGATGCTGAATTTTGGGGACTTTATTTAGGGCATATTCGATGGTTTTCGGGATTTCTGAGAATTTGATGCGTTTTTTTAAGAATGCAGCAACGGCAATTTCATTGGCTGCATTGATGATGCAAGCGTAGTTTCCTTGTTGATGGAGAGCATCGAAAGCGAATTGTAGGCATTGGAAGTGCTCGCAGTCTGGTTTCTCGAACGTTAGATTATCGATAGGATGGAATTGGTATCGTGCAAAATTGTTAGTAAGACGTTCCGGGTAAGTGAGAGCGTATTGAATCGGTATTCGCATGTCGGGTAAGCCCATTTGTGCCTTCATACTTCCATCCGTAAATTGAACCATACTATGGATAATGGATTGCGGGTGGATGATTACGTCAATTTGCTCGGGTGAAAGATTGAAGAGCCAACGTGCCTCAATGATTTCAAGCCCTTTATTCATCATAGTTGCCGAGTCGATGGTTATTTTGGCTCCCATGCTCCAATTGGGATGCTTAAGAGCATCTTCAGGAGTTACGGTCTGAAGTTGTTCTTTGGTATATTTTCGGAAAGGACCTCCGGAAGCCGTCAAAATAATTTTTTCTATTGACTTGGATTCTTCGCCAACTAAGCATTGAAATATAGCAGAGTGTTCGGAGTCGATGGGAAGAATTTTAACGTTGAACCGTTCGGCTGTTTGGGTAACAATATCTCCGGCAACAACGAGGGTTTCTTTATTGGCAAGAGCAATGTTTTTCCCCGATTCGATAGCTTTTAATGTTGGGATTAGTCCGGCAAAACCAACCATGGCTGTGATTACCAAATCGGCGTCAATGGAGGAAACTAAATCATTGATTGCGTCGATTCCGTGAAAAACTTTCGTTTCTTGGCCAAAAAGCCCTGCCCTCACATATTCAAAATATGATTTGTTGGCAATTACCACATAGTTTGGCTTGATTTCCCGAGCTTGTTCAATTAACAAATCGGCAGAGCTGTTGGCTGCCAGAAGCACAACTTTGAATTTATCCGGATGTGCTTTAACAACCTCTAAGGTTTGTGTCCCGATTGATCCGGTGCTACCAAGGATTATTATTCGTTTCAAGGCATTGTGAAATTGGTCAATTAAAATTAAGATATTGTGCTGGATCTACTGGAACGCCTTTATACCAAATCTCAAAATGCAAATGGGGACCGGTACTGTATTCGCCCGTATTTCCAACAACAGCAATAGGTTCGCCGGTGTAAACATAGTCGCCTTGTTTTTTCAATACTTTGGAATTGTGTTTATAAACGCTGATAATTTCGTTTTCATGTTGTATTTGAACAACATTGCCACCTTCCAAAGTCCAACCCACATTGATTACAGTTCCTGATAATGTTGCACAAACCAAAGTCTCAGGTTTGGTAACTATATCAATGCCAAAATGTTGTTCCGCGTTGTTGAACTTGTTGCTAATCACTCCGCGGACCGGAGGGAAAAATTGTATTTGCCCCAGACTGAGCGATGCTTTGGTGCTTTTATTGCCAAGAAGAGTTGTAGTTCGTGCATATTCAACCTGAGAGCGAATAATAGAGTCGTATTGACGCTCTTGAATAGAATCGATCCTATAGCTTTTTGAAATCGGATTTTCTGCCAAATCATTGGGTGTAACATCCCCAACCAAGATTTTTCTAACATTAGTTAGATAGGTTTCGTGGGTTTTTAATGCACTGGTCAAACTATCAACCCGCAAGCTGTTATTTATTATGCTTTCACGTATTTCGGGACTTGGAAAATCAGGTATCCACTGTTTTAAAGGTGTGAAAATCACTAGTAAAATTCCCATGACCAATATAAGGGTGGATATCACTATCAGACTGTAAATCAGATTTCCTAATGAAAGACGATAAGACCAAACTTCCTCAAACGAATGTTCGCTCAAAATCACTAGCTTATAGCGTTTTGCTAATTTATTTTTTAGATTTTTCCACTTCATTTGAGCTTCTTTATTATCGTAAAAATAGTGGTTTATTTTGGTTTTTCAAGATTATGGTAATTGTAAAAATTCGATGGTGGTTGGTTTGTAGAAGACAAAATAAACCGCGACTATTTCTTTTTCTTAACTTCACTTAGGAATTGATCCAATGCCATTATCATGGATGGTGCTTCGGGTCTGGGGGCCATAATATCCAACCTTAATCCGGCTTCCTTAATGGCGGCGTGAGTTGTTGACCCAAATCCACCAATGTATTTTTCACCCTGAACAAAGCCGGGGAAGTTTTCAAATAGAGATTTAATTCCACCAGGCGAGAAAAAAACAATCGTATCGTAAAATGAAATATCGATATCCTTAACGTCGTTTGAAACGGTTCTGTAAAGCACTACCGAACGAAACTGAACATTTTCCTTGGCAAGCTTGTTTGGTATTTCCTGGTTATGAATATCGGATAGAGGAACCAGAAAACTTTCGGTTTTATACTTTTGAATAAGTTTTATTAAATCATCAAACTTGCCGTTTCCGAAAGCAATTTTTCGTTTTCGGTAAACAATATATTTTTGCAGATAGAGGGCAACCGACTCAGACATGCAAAGGTAACGCATGGTTTCAGGAACAGTAACCCGCATTTCTTCACACAACCGAAAATAATGATCAATAGCTGTTTTTGATGTGAAAATAACAGCCGTAAAATCAAGAAAGTTAACTCGCTCTTTTCTCAATTCTTTTGCCGAGACCCCTTCTATTTTTATAAACTGGCGAAATTCGAAGTGAACATTATATTTCTGAGCTAGTTCTGAGTAAGGGTTTTTTTCTGTTTCCGGGGTAGGTTGGGAAATGAGAATGTTTTTGACTTTCAAGGCTTTTCAGTTTTAATGGTTTTCAATCATTAAAATTATTATCGCGTTTGGTAAGCCATAATTAATATAGCTGGTCCAAATTCGACGATGCAAAGGTACAAAAACAAATAGAATATTGAAAACCTTTTGTGGGTGGTGACACGGATTAAACGTTCGAGTCGTAATAAGTATGAAAGTATCAAAATGAATATAATTGATTGAAATACAGGCTCAATTATATTGTTTGGAATATATGGAAGGATTAATACAAAAGGAAAAACTAGCAAGGAAACAAATTTCAGATATAGGTTACTTTGAAATCGGTATTCAAATATCGTATCGGAAATATCGAGAATATATCCGATAATTTGATTTAAAGCGCGCTTTAGAAAAAAGGCGAAAAGTAAAATTCCTAAATACAAAAAAAAGTGCTGCCAAAGATGAAAACTCATTATTCTGATTCCATAATAGTCGGAAACTAAAGTCAAAAGGAAACTAAATTCGAGAAAGAACAGAATATTTAATACGCTTCCAAGACGGTTAACAATAACATTTCGTTCATATAACAGTCGGTTTGATTGATTAAAACTAAACATTGCAACCAAAATCGGGTGGAGAAACCGTCCCAACGCCCTTAAACTAAGGAGAACGAAAAACAAAATGGATAAGTCAATGACAGTAATCCAGGTCTCTTTGGAAAT
>DAOTAV010000019.1:0-20095 GCA_035382785.1 Salinivirgaceae bacterium
TAGGTCGCCGCCGATTTTCAAAAGGGTAGTCATGATTGACTACCCTTTTTTTGTTAATTGCAGATGCTGTTTATAAAACAAAAAAGATGGTATGTACCATCTTTAAAAATTTTCAAGGAATAATTCATAAAAAGAAATTTATTCGCATTTGATAACGCAATTGGCGCAACGGGATAATTCGCCACGTAGTCTATGGTTGACAAGACTTTCAATTCGATGTGAAAGCGGTTGAATTTTTATTTTTGAGACAATTTCATTGGCAAAAGCATACATTAATAACATTCGAGCCTCTTTTCTATCTATTCCACGAGCTTGCATGTAAAAGAGTGCGTTCGTGTCTAGTTGACCGGTGGTAGCTCCATGTGAGCATTTAACATCATCGGCGTAGATTTCGAGTTGAGGGCGTGAATTTACTTTTGTCGTTGGCGTTAATAAAAGGTTTTTGTTTGATTGATAGGCTTCAGTTTTTTGTGCCTCTTTATCAACATAAATTTTACCTGTAAAGGCACCGGTTGCGTCATCGTCAAAAATTCCTTTGTAATATTGGAAGCTTTTGCACGCAGGAGCTCTATGATGAATTTTTGTAAACGACTCTGCGTGTTGTTTCCTATCGGTCAAATTTAAACCGTATGCACTGCATTCTGTCCCCGATTGGTTGAGATTTACGTGCAATTCATTTCGAATCATTCCACCATGAAGCGTTATGATGTTGGAATAAAATCGACTGTGGGATAGTTGTTCTACGTAGATGGATGAAAATAAATTGTTTTCGTTGTGTGTATTTTGAGAAGAGTAATACTCTAGCGAAGCGTTGGATTCAAGATGTATTTCGGTAATATTATTGTTAAAGAATTTTGTAGGTGATAATGTGTGGTCACAGCCTATAATTTGAGCCTCCGAACCTTCTTCGGCCAAAATTATGTTGTGTTGATTTATTAAAAATGGTACATGTCCGATTGATGCATTGATAAGTTGAATGGGTTTATCGGCGCGTGCTCCTTTTTTAATGTGCAGAAAATATCCGTCGGTTAACATCGCTGCATTGATTGCATTGAAAGGATGATTCAAAGGTGCAATGCTAAAAAAATATCTCTCTAGCAACGTCGGATTTTTTTGCCATAGGTCTTTGATGGAATAAATTGTGATTCCTTCAGGTAGAGGAAGATATTCCGGATAAAGGTATCCGTTAAACAGGAAAATTCGATAGGTATCTAAATCGGGAACATCACAACGAAATATTTCGTCGATGTTTGATATTTTGGATAACGTAGTGGGTGATAAATTCCAATCAACTTCAAAAACTGTATCGAGTTTTGTATATAGCCAATCTTCATGTCTTTGTGTCGGATGCCCGTTGTCTTTTAAATAAGTTATTGCGTTGTTTTTGAGAAACTTATAATGATTGCTTGCAGGAGTCTCTTCTTTGGCTTTTGCCAGAAGTTTTTCTATAAAACGATTATTTTCCATGAGACATTAGTTATTTTACCCAATCGTATCCTTTTTCTTCAAGTTCCAAAGCCAGTTCTTTAGTTCCTGATTTAATGATTTTTCCGTTGTATAACACGTGAACATAATCAGGGACAATATAGTCAAGGAGTCGTTGGTAGTGGGTTATAACAATAATCGCGTTGTTGGCGTTTTTAAGTTTATTAACTCCGTTGGCAACGATTCGTAATGCGTCGATATCTAAACCACTGTCGGTTTCGTCGAGAATGGCTAATGTTGGTTCGAGCATGGCCATTTGAAAAATCTCGTTCTTCTTTTTTTCTCCTCCGGAAAATCCTTCGTTGACCGAACGATTGGTTAATTCACTGTCGATACCGACCAGCTCTTTTTTTTCTCTTAATAACTTAAGAAAGTCGGCTGCCGACATGGGTTCAAGTCCTTTGTGTTTCCGGTGTTCATTAACGGCTACTTTTAAAAAGTTTACCATGCTAACCCCAGGAATTTCAATAGGATATTGAAAACTTAGGAAGATACCTTCGCGACTGCGTTCTTCAGGAGCCATTTCAAGAAGGTTTTTTCCACAATAGGTTACTTCTCCATGTGTAACGGTATATCGTTCGTTTCCGGTTAAAACGGCCGACAGTGTGCTTTTCCCAGAGCCGTTAGGCCCCATAATAGCATGTATTTCTCCGGCATTTACTGTTAAATCGATTCCTTTTAGGATTTGTTTCCCTTCGATAGACGCATGTAAATCTTTTATAGTAAGAATATTTTTCATGTTTGTTAAATTTTCATTATAAAGTAAAAGCTAAAAAATTATGCAGATGTTGTGGAACGTAATTTTATTAAAGCTGTTTTTCTTTCGATAATGATTTTCTTGATTTTATCAAAAGATAATATCCAACCGATAACACTAAAACTAGTGCTGCCATTGATGCTAACAGTTGGAAACTGGAATTGTCGAAGTTGATTATGATGACTTTGCGAGCAACGGCTATAAGGACTACAAGAATAATTACTTCGGCATTGAGAACATCTTCTCTTAAATAAAGTTTTACTGTTTCGAAAAGTTCAAGGCCTATTAAAACATTAAAAAACAGACCGAATATCTTTGTCAATTCGTCTTTGTCTAAAAGGAAGTGTACTTCGCTAACCGAAAAAATCAGTTCTTTGACTATATAGATCGCTAATTCAATGGTGGTAAAGAAAACAATTAGCCCCATAAGCCCTATCAAGAAGAGTATGATGCCTCGTTCAAAGTGATTTATGATGTTGTTTATTTTCTTTATATTCATATTGAGTGTGTTTTATTAACCAACACTTCCTTCAAGGCTGATTTGAAGTAGTTTTTGAGCTTCAACGGCAAATTCCATGGGAAGCTGATTTAATACTTCCCTGGCGTAACCATTCACAATAAGACCAATAGCAGTTTCGGTATCGATTCCCCGTTGGTTGCAATAAAAAATTTGGTCTTCACCGATTCTAGAAGTTGTTGCTTCGTGTTCTACAATCGATGAGTCGTTTTGAATATCCATATAGGGGAAAGTGTGAGCACCACACTGATTTCCCATGAGAAGCGAATCACATTGGCTGAAATTGCGAGAATTCTCAGCTCTTTTTACAATTTTTACTAATCCACGATAACTGTTTTGACTTTTGCCGGCCGATATTCCTTTTGATACAATGGTACTTCGTGTGTTTTTACCAAGATGTATCATTTTGGTTCCTGTATCGGCTTGCTGGTGATTGTTGGTGACAGCAACGGAGTAAAATTCTCCTACGCTATTATCGCCCATAAGAATGCAGCTTGGATATTTCCAAGTTATGGCGGAACCGGTTTCTACCTGTGTCCAAGAAATTTTTGAGTTTTCACCGCGACAGAGCCCTCTTTTTGTAACGAAATTATAAATCCCACCTTTGCCGTCTTTGTCTCCAGGATACCAGTTTTGAACGGTTGAATATTTAACAAAGGCATCATTTTCGGCAATGATTTCAACTACTGCGGCGTGAAGTTGATTTTCGTCGCGCATGGGGGCGGTGCAACCTTCAAGATAGCTAACGTAGGCATTATCATCGGCGATAATTAAGGTTCGCTCAAATTGTCCGGTGTTGGCAGCATTGATACGAAAATAGGTGCTTAGCTCTAAAGGACATCGGACGCCTTTGGGGATGTAAACAAACGACCCGTCGGAAAATACGGCTGAATTGAGCGCTGCATAAAAGTTATCGTGAGCAGGTACAACTGTCCCTAGGTATTTTTTGATTAGGTCGGGATGCTCTTTTATGGCTTCGCTGATGGAGCAAAATATGATCCCTTTCTCTGCCAAAGTGTTCTTGAAAGTAGTTTTTACTGAAACACTGTCCATCACTGCATCGATAGCAACCCCGGCAAATATGTTTTGTTCTTCCAATGGAATTCCTAATTTATTGAAGGTTTCCAATAGAGCAGGGTCAACTTCATCGAGCGATTGATGTTTTGGACTGGTTTTGGGTGCAGCAAAATAGATAATATCCTGAAAATCAATCTCAGGAATATTCAAATGAGCCCATCGAGGTGGTTTCATCGACAGAAATTTCCTATAGGCATCTAATCGAAACTCAAGCATCCATTGTGGTTCTTGTTTGAGTTCTGAAATGGTTCGAATGGTTCTTTCATTTAATCCTTTCGGTATGGTTATGGTTTCAATATCGGTTGTGAAGCCGTATTTATACTCCGAGTTATGTAGATCATTAATGATTTTATCGGTTTCCGACATAATTTTATTTTTCGATAATTAACAGATTAGTGGCTCAAATGTTTCAAAATTCATGCAAAGATAATGATGGTTTCGCATAAATTTGATGATTTAGACAAAACAGTCTTTAAATATAAAATCCCCACCACATTTGGCAGGGATTTTTCAGAGGCTATTTTTTGACTTTAAATTGTTAGTATGTCTTTCTCTTTGTTAGCCAGTAGTTTATCTATTTTTTCTGAAAAGCTGTCGATCAACTTCTGAACCTCTTCCTCGGCATCTTTAGCTAAATCTTCTGCCAAACCGTTTTTTTGGAGCTTTTTAATTTCTTCGATGGTTTCTCGTCGAGTGTTACGTATGCTTACACGTGCAATTTCGCCTTCGTGCTTGGCTTGCTTCACAAGCTCTTTGCGTCGCTCCTCAGTTAAAGGTGGAACATTTATGATGACAACTTCTCCGTTATTTGATGGATTAAATCCCAAATTGGCTGCCATAATTGCTTTTTCGATAGCATGCAACAGACTTTTTTCAAATGGTTGGATGCGAATGGTTCGGGCATCGGGGACGCTAATGTTGGCAACCCTTTTTAGCGGGGTGGGACTACCGTAATATTCTACTAATTTATCTTCAAACATTGCCGGATTTGCTCTTCCCGCTCTTATTTTCGACAAAACTTTGTCAAGATGTTGAATGGCAGCATCCATCCTCTCTTTTGCGTCTTCCAAATATAGTTCCAGTTCCTCGTTCATAGACAAACATTTTTTCAAAGTGCCAATATACATATTTTTTTGGTCAATCATGTTAAGGAATATAAAATTTCGCCTGACAAGCTTGTGTAATGGTTTGAGATGATGAAACTTTTATTTGTGAAACATTTTCAATATTTTCGTAACCGGAATTTAAAAGGTTTTTTATTACTTTCGTGTAACCACAAACGCTTGATTGGATGAAAAGAAATTTAAATCGATGGATATTTCCAATATTAGTGGGCTTAACATTTTCGTGTGTTCCAAAACGACAATTTGTTGAGTTGGAGATGAAAGCTGATCGTACCATTCGGGATCGCGATTCGTTGAAGGCTATAAATGCACGCTTAACGGTTGAAAACACTGAGTTAAAATCGGAACTTGGATTGCTGCGCAACGATGCTCAGCAATCGCGCGATAATTTGGCTGAGCAAATTGATTCCATGCGTTTTTATCGTAGTCAATACAATTTGCTCTCTTCCATAAATCAGGAATTGGTACGACGAATCGATGAAATTAATCGAGGTGTTGAATCGGAAAATCGTCAGATGCTGAGTGAATTGATGCAACTGAAGGAGGATTTGACCTTGAGGGAGGAAAAGCTGCGAAAGCTACGGGATAGTTTATCCGTTGAAAGGCGTAATTTAACCATGATGAAAGCTCGACTTGATGATCGAAATCAAATTCTCACTTCCTTGGATTCATTATTGAAAATTAAAGAACAAAACCTTGCTGAACAGAGCAAGAAGATAGCTGAACTTCAGGATGTTTTGCAACAGAAAGATCGTGCAGTTTCTGAATTGAAGGATAAAGTAGCGAAGGCACTCGTAGGTTTCCAAAACGAAGGGTTAAAGGTTGAACATCGCAACGGAAAAGTTTATGTGAGCATGGATGAAAAGTTGCTCTTCAAATCGGGGCGTTACGATATTGATGGACGGGGAAGAGATGCTTTGAAGCGTTTATCAGAGGTTTTGGCCGAGAATAAAGACGTTAATATCATTATTGAAGGACACACGGATGATGTTCCATTTAATGGTCGCGGCGAGATTAAGGATAATTGGGATTTGAGTACTAAACGTGCAACTTCGGTTGTGCGGGTTTTGCTAGAAAATAAAGGATTGTCTCCTGACAGAGTTATGGCAGCGGGACGAGCGGAGTTTCAACCGTTAGTGAAGGGAAAAACCCCCGAAATACGAGCAAAGAATCGTCGTACAGAAATTATTTTAACTCCCAAGCTCGATGAGTTACTTAAAATATTGGAAGCCAATTAATTGTAAAAAAAGCTGCCTTATGGCAGCTTTTTTTAATAATCATCATCATCGTAATCATCATCTGCCATCTCTTCGGGCTGATCGTAGTCATTGTAAGAATCTTCCATGTCTTCGTCAGTGTCCGGATACTTTTCTTCATAGGCTTCCTTGACTTCTTCTTTGAGAACTCCAAATGCATCAAAATCATCATCATCCTCCACAATTTGGAGAGCTTCCGATTTTGTCATTTTTATCAGATAGTAAAAGTCTTCGGTTTCAAAAGGCAGTGCACTAATAAGCCTCCCCTCACGATCGGTGTAAGTGATTAGATGTTCTGCATATCCTGCCGGATAGTGCAGTTTGATCTGCTCTTTTTGTTCGTCAGTTAACTTCTGGTAGTCCTTGATTACTCTGGGTTTACTTTTATTCATAGGTTATTTTGTTAGTTATTTTTATCGATTTGCTAAAGATCCTGAGTTTAGGGATTGCGTTTTCTGGTTTTCAAATATCAATTTTTTTTGAAAACAAAGCATGAAAGAGAAACTTTTTTTATCAATTTTTAACCTATTCTTGATCAATCTTGTTTACCGATAACATCAAAACCGATTTGATAAATTCATCAAGATCACCATCAAGCACTGCTTGAACGTTTGACGTTTCGTATTCTGAGCGTAGATCTTTGACTAGTTTGTACGGATGCAAAACATAGTTACGTATTTGTGATCCAAAGTCGATTTTTTGTTTCGATTGCTCAATTTCGGCTTGTTTGGCTCTTTTTTTCTGAAGTTCGAGTTCATAGAGCTGCGATTTGAGTAATCGAAGGGCATTTTCGCGATTGTTATGTTGCGATCGGGTTTCGGTGTTTTCGATCATGATTCCGGTGGGTAGGTGACGAAGACGGACACCGGTTTCAACCTTGTTCACGTTTTGACCTCCGGCTCCTGAAGAGCGAAATGTGTCCCACTCAATATCGGCAGGGTTAATTACAATTTCAATCTCGTCATCGATAAGCGGAGTTACATAAACTGAAGCAAACGATGTTTGCCGTTTATTTTGTGCGTTAAATGGAGATTGTCGCACCAAACGGTGAACTCCAATCTCGGCCTTTAAATAGCCAAATGCATAATCCCCTTCGATCTGAAGCGTTACGGATTTAATACCGGCTTCATCTCCCGGCGTACAGTTGATTTGTGTGACCTTATAGCCTTTGCGTTCAGCATAACGGATATACATCCGCATGAGCATTTCAGCCCAGTCGTTGCTTTCGGTTCCTCCTGCACCTGAGTTAATTTTTAGAATGGCTCCCAGCCTATCCTCCTCGCTTTGAAGCATGTTTTGAAATTCTACGTCCTCAATGATCGATAACGCCTTTTGGTACTGTTGATCCAACTCTTCCTGTGTAGATTGTCCCTCTTTGAAAAACTCGAGCAATACTTCTAAATCGTCAACAGTTTGTTCTACATTCTGATACAGAATAATCCATTTTTTCAAACTGTTGATTCTTTTTAGCTGTTTTTCGGCTTCTTCTTTTTTATCCCAAAATCCGGCAACGTGCGTTCGGAGTTCTTCTTCTTCGAGTCTTATTTTTTTGTTATCGATGTCAAAGATGCCTCCTCAACGCTTCCTTGCGTTTTATAAGCTCCTTAAAATTATCAGGTGTAAACATGAGTTGGAAATTTTGGGCAGCAAATGTAATAACATTGTTTTTTACCAACAATAGGATTTGTAAATTTTAATTGTTTGTGCGAATGAAATCAACTTTGGATTTAGATGAAACCAAAGTGGATGTTTTAAGAAATATGATTTTATGGCTAAAGGGCTGTATTTAGCAGTTTGCCGGATTTTAGGAGGCTTATAAACCATTTATTTTGTAGGATCTTTTTGAAAAAATCGAGAGAGTTTCTTGAGTGAATATCGCTTCCGATGAATGAGATCATTTGGGCATCAATAAGTTTCTGTGCTGTTTTTTGGGCATCGGGGCCATAAAATCCCAGCAGGCTGCCTATGTTTAATTGAAGTAAAACTCCGCGGTCAATAATTTTTTCGTATTCCTGCATTCCGGTTGTAAAATAGGGGTATCGTTCAGGATGGGCTAAAACCGGGTTATATTTTTCGAGCTGCAGTTCGAAAATGATTTGATAGAATTTCTCCGGTGGCGATATGGTTGACATTTCGACCAAAAGGTAGTTTTTCCCAAAGGTTAGCATCTTTTGTTTGTTAATAATGTTTTGGTGAAAGTCAAAATCGATGTAATATTCGGCGGCGGCTTCAATTTCAATTGTCAGACCGGCATCGGTCGCAGCATTTCTTAGGTGGACAAGTTGTGATAAAATATTATCGGGAGTATTCCGAAAAAAGTCGCTTTGTATGTGAGGAGTGGTAATCACTTTACGGTATCCGTTTTCCTGAAACCATTGAAGGATTTCGAGGCTTTCTTCCATGGTGGGTGAGCCATCATCGATAGCAGGAATGATGTGCGAATGGATATCGACACCAATACTCGAAAAATCTTTCAATGTTTCGGAATTGTTTCCAAACCACATAGTTATCTTAGATGATATTGTTTTTTGTAATATTCTTGATATTCACCACTAATGACACTATTGAGCCACGCTTCGTTAGCCAAATACCAATCTACGGTTTTTCCCAGGCCTTGTTCGAAACTTACGGTAGGTCGCCAACCAAGTTCGCGGGTTATTTTTGAAGAATCAATGGCGTAACGAAGGTCGTGCCCGGCTCTATCTTTCACAAATTGGATGAGTTGTTCGCTTGTTCCCTCAGGACGACCGAGTTTTTTATCCATGATTTTGCATAGTAAGCGGATTAGATCAATGTTTTTCCATTCGTTTTCTCCACCAATGTTATAGGTTTCGGATATTTTGCCCTGATGGAAGACTAAATCGATGGCTGCAGCATGATCTTCAACATAAAGCCAGTCTCTTACATTTTCCCCTTTCCCATAGATTGGAATGGTGAGATTATTCTTAATGTTATTTATGGCTAACGGGATAAGTTTTTCCGGGAATTGGTTTGGGCCGTAATTGTTGGAGCAATTGCTAATGATAGTCGGAATTTTATAAGTATCGTGGTAAGCTCTGACGAAATGATCCGAGGATGCTTTGGATGCCGAGTACGGACTATGTGGATCGTAGGGCGTTTGTTCTGTAAATTTACCCGTGTTTCCCAAGGAGCCGTAAACCTCATCGGTGGAAATGTGGTAAAAAAGTTTATTGTCAAGGTTATTTCGCCACTCATCGCGAGTTGCATTAAGAAGTGTTACTGTGCCTACCACGTTGGTTTGAATAAATTCCATGGGGTTGGCAATTGAGCGATCCACATGCGATTCGGCTGCGAGATGAATGACGCCATCGAATTTATATTGAGTAAAAAGTTTGGTTAATAATTCTTTATCACAGATGTCGCCTTTTTGAAAGATATAGTTTGGCGATTTTTCGATATCTTTAAGATTTTCAAGATTCCCGGCATAAGTAAGTTTATCGAGGTTTACTATAGTATAGTTCGGATACTTTTTAACAAACCTGCGCACTACGTGTGATCCAATAAAGCCGGCTCCTCCGGTGATTAAGATTTTTCGGTTCATAGAGTTGATTTCTTTGAAACAAATTTACTCTGAAATTTTGAATTTCGTGAAAACAAAAAAATTAACGATAATAAAAATTCAAAATTTATTCTAAATCGAAAAAAGCTGCCGATAAAGGCAGCTTTTAGGAGCAATTCAAAAAAGTTGATTAATAGATTTCAAAGTCAAATTCCAATCGGGCGTTTATTCCGTTGAGGTTCAGTAATGTTTCGAAATGTTGAATGGATTTTTGAATCCAACGATTTTGCGAAAGAATATTTGCTGCATCGTCGGTTGGATTGAAAAGTTGTTCAAAAGGATCTTTGACTTCCGGTAGCTCCTCAATTCGGTAATCACTGATTCTTGCTTTTTCTGCAGCAATAGCAATAGCGTCGTATAATCCGCCATAAACATCAACCAAGCCGATAGATTTGGCATCGATGCCGCTCCAAACACGCCCCTGGCCGATGTTGTCGATTTCGTCATAACTTTTATTTCTTGCCTTAGCTACGTGGTTTACGAATGTTTTATAAATGAATTCGATTTGTTGTTGGATAGCATTTTTTTCTTCTGCCGAAAGCTGACGGAACGGTGAGCCGAAATCAGCGTTTTTAGCTGTACTGACGGTGCTGATGTTGATCCCGAGTTTGGAATTTAGCAGCTCTTTTGCGTTAAACAACAATCCAAATACTCCAATAGACCCGGTAATGGTTGTGGGTTGAGCTACAATAGTGTCGGCCGCGCAGGCAATGTAGTATCCACCTGATGCAGCAACGTCGCCCATGGAAATGATCAGGGGCTTTTTCCCTTTGGTAAGGAGAGCTTCGCGAAGAATGATTTCCGATGTTAGAGCACTTCCACCCGGACTGTTAATCCTTAGGACGATCGCTTTTACCTTTTCGTCGTTTCTTGCTTTTTCAATGGCTTTGGCTATATTTTCAGTTCCAATTTCGGTGGTAGAACCTTTACGCATTCCAATCTCTCCCTGAGCATAGATGACGGCTATTTTTTCTTGTTCGGTGATCAATTTTTCCGATTTTTTGTTCGAGCTGGGTTCGTAATCGTAAATACTAATGTTAGGAAAGGTTTTATCCTTGGTCTCTTCCGTTTTTGCAACGATAAATTGCTTGAGTTCATCAAAGTAAATTAACGAATCAACGATCTTATTTTCAAAAGCCGATTGGGCGCTGCTCAGAATTAAATTATCGGCTAGGGTCTGAAGTTTTGTTGTTTCAACGCCTCTTGACTCGCTAATTTTCACCAACATGTGTTTCCACATGGAGGTTAAGAATGTAGCGGTTTGAAGCCTGTTTTCCGGACTAATTTCATCGAGAATAAACGGTTCAACAGCCGATTTAAATTTCCCATGGCGTATTACTTGTGGCTCTACCCCAAGCTTCTTAAGTGTGTTTTTGAAAAGCATGATTTGTGCCGATAATCCTGTGAAAACAACATTTCCTACGGGATTTAGGAAGATTTTGTCGGAAGCCGATGCTAAATAATATCCCTTCTGAGTGTAGAAATCGGCATAGCTGAAAACAAATTTTCCTGAAGATTTGAAATCAATCAGGGCATTCCGTAATTCTTCAACGGTAGCCATTCCGGCATTTAATAGTTCGGGACGGATGAGAATTCCACGAATATTTTCATCTTCTTTGGCCGATTTTATTTTAGCTAGAAGAGAATTAAGTCCAACTTTTTTGTCGGTTTGGATTTCATCGAAGCCGCTGCCAAACAGTTTGTCGAAAAAATTCTCCGAAGTTCGATCAACGATAGTACGGTTTAGTTCCATAACCAACACAGAGTTAGGTTTAGCTACTTTAGTTTGTTTTTCCCCGATTGTGGATAATCCGGTTATCAGGCCGACGAAGAGAAAAAATCCTACTATTATCGCTAGAAAAAGCGCTAGTAAGGTTGCTAAGAAAGTGCGAAAGAAGGTTTTCATAGGCGTTGGATTATTGTTTAAAAATGGTTTTCATATCTATAGTGTTAACTTTTCCATATTTCTGCAAATCTTTGGTCGAAAAACCTTTGGTGTTACCTGCAATAGCAATAATAATCGGACGATTTTTTACTTGTTGAGCATAGAAGTCAACGATTTCATCGAATGAAAGGTTCTGATAATGTTCATATTTCTTTTTGCGCGGATCGTTAGGATAACCTTGGTCTAACCAATTGGCAACGGTACTGCTTTTTGATCGGAAATTTGGTTGATTAGCATTGATTGACAGCGTGAGACTTTTTTGAATGGATGTAATCCGCTCGGTTTTTTGGGGCATTTCTTGCAGGATTGAAACATAGGTGTCAACAGCATCAAGGGTTTTATCCGATTGCGTTGAAAGCCAACCGCTGAAATGACCGGGCAGGGTATCGAAGAGTGATGGAATATATCGGCCGCTTGCTCCGTAAGCAAGGGAGCGAAATTCGCGAATTTCCTGGAAAATGATGGATGCCATACCACCATCAAGATATTCATTGAACCCGTCTAATCGATAACGATCTGCTTTGGGCATTGTGCCCCCGACAACATAAAAGTTGATTTGACTTTGAACGGCTTTCGGATAATTGCAAACAAATATAGTGTTTTCCGGATATGATTTTATTGTTTTTTCTTTGATGGGAAGCTTGGGCAGTGGTTTCTCGGTAAAGCTCAGGTGTGGAGCTATGGCCTCTACTATGACATCTCGATTGGTTTTACCAATGAAATGAATGTCAAATTCGTAGGTCATAATTTCTTTGATCTTTGATAAAATTTGCTCTTTTGATAGTGCACTGATTTGCTTGGCTGTCATTGATGTTAAATACTCTGATTTGTCGCCGTATTTCACATATTCGATTAAGGCGTCCCCAATACTGCTGACATCTTTTATTTGAGATTTGTGCTCCATCTGTTTGGCTTCAGCCAACTGTCTAATATGTACAGGATCTAGATCAATATTTTGTACTAAACTATCGAATAAATTCATGATCGGAGCAAAATTTTGTTCTAGTCCTGAGATTGTTATTTTAGTTCTGTTTAAAGATGTGCTCGAAGAAATTGATCCTCCCCAAAATTGCAATTTTTCCTTAAAGGTTGCATAAGAAATGCCTGTGGGTGAACATTTTTCAAATAAAGTACCGGCAATTTCGGCTAATGGGTCGTCAAATGATCCTTTACCGAAAACAAACGTTAGCGTGAAAATGTTGTTTACCGGATTTTGGGTGTAGAAAAATTTGGATCCGTTTTCGGTTATTGAGATCATCACATCTTTATCGAACTCAATAAAACGGGGTTCACTTTCGGTTGTGGGAATTGACTCGATACGTTTGGCATATTCCGATTTTTGATCTGTATTTTTAACTTCAATGGGTTTAAAAGAGGGCTTCTGAATTTTGTCTTTCTTTGGGCTTCCCATTTTAGAATGGAAGGCTAGGTAATTATCGGTAAAATATCGATTGGCAACTTCAACAATCTGCTCTTTTGTGATTCTATCTACTTTTTCAGGATATTGCAAAAGATCGTCCCAACTATTTCCGTAAACAAAGATGTCGGACATGCTGTAAGCTCGCCAACGAAAGTCTTCCAGGCTACGTTCAAATGATACCTTCATCTCCGTTTTAACCGCTTGCAGAAATTGTTCGCTAAATTGCCCGGCTTTTAATTTTTCTAATTGTTCTTTTACTAATTTTTCAGCATTAGGTAACGATTGACCAATAATCTTTGGAGCAAAAATTATAAATGCTCCCCCGATTTCCTCGAACGACATATCCATGGCTTGAGCAAATAGCAGTTTCCCTTCGTTGGACAGTTGATCCAACAGCCCGGTTGATTCTCCGTTTGAAAGAATATTGGCACAAATTTCTATGGCAATCTTGTCAGGATGGTTTTTGGGAATGCTTCTGAAACCCAAAACACCAATTTTTACAGGAGTTAGACGTTTTGAGACTAAAACACGACCTTTGAATGGCTCTTCGTTAACGGTTAGCGGAGCAATGGGATTACCTGCAGGAAGTTGCGAAAAAGTTTTCTCAATGATGGGTTTTATCTTTTTCGGATCAAAATCGCCGGTCAAAATCAGCGCCATATTATTGCCTACATAATAAGTGCGGTAGTATTCCATCATTTTGCTAAGTGAAGGATTTTTCAAATGTTCAGTCGTGCCAATAACAGTTTGTTGACCATAGACAGAATTGGGGAAGTAATTTTTTAGCAGCTCCTCGAGAAGTTTTGAGAAAGGAGAGTCTTCGTACATGTTTTTTTCTTCATACACAGTTTCAAGCTCTGATTGGAACAAGCGAAAGACCGGATTGCGAAAACGTTCGTAGTACACCTCAAGCCATTTTTCAATTTGATTTGATGGAAAGGTATTGTGATAGACAATTGATTCATATCCGGTTCCTGCATTAATGCCGGTTCCTCCCATATCACCAAGAATTTTGTCAACTTCATTGGGGATGGCATATTGTGCAGCTTGAATTGATATTCGGTTGATTTCTTTCTGAATATTTAATCGCTGTTGGGGATCCTTGGTGTTGCCAAGTCGATCATAGAGCGAAGTTATGCTGTCGAGGAATATTTTTTCCGATTTCCAATCGATAGTTCCAATGCTGTCGGTACCTTTAAACATGATATGTTCAAAGTAATGGGCAATCCCTGTTGCATCTTTAGGATCGCGTTTAGAACCGCCCTTTACTACAACCATGCCTTGAACCGTAGGAACGTTGTGGTCAACATTCAGCATAACCGTCATACCGTTGGACAATTTATAGGTTTCAACTTTTAGGCAATCATTGTTTTGTCCAAATCCGATTAGGTAAGATACAAAAGTTAGTAGAGCCAGCAAATTAAGTTTTTTCATAGTTTTGTTGTTAAATTTTTGAATTGTATGTAACATTGTCTTGAGCGAGTAAAAGTAGTAAATTTATTATATCAACTTAAGGTTGCACAAAATTTAATATCCGACGATTATGATGCCGTTTTTGTTACACGATTTTGAAAATCACGAAAATCTTTTGCCCCTTACGTTTACAAGGGGAATTGGTGATATCCGGGTTGGGATCTTAACTATATCTGAGAAATGGGCTATTTATTTGAAATCCGCTGGAGGACAGGTAGTCCCTGAGTATTTACAAGCAGCAAAATATCCGCTACGGTTTTCCGGGGATGTTTTACTAATCCGGGGCGGATTATTGCCCGATAAAAATCTTCTGGAAGCTATTGATAAACTTGGGTCAGGGCAAGTGTTGATGGCTGGAACCAAATGGTTGGCTGCGCTTGGCAATTTCTCTACAATTGTCTATGAGAGACCCGACTTTTCGGATTTTGAAGCCGTTGAGTATAGAGATTCTTATAGCGAAATTTCTTTCCCTTGGCACATTTTCCAACTCAACGGGGTGGAATTTCAGCACGACTTTGAAATTATCAAAAACGCTACACCATCTGCTCAGTTGTCGCAAACTAACATTGTATTGGGAAATGGGGAAGTTTATCTACACCCGACAGCTCAGGTTGAAGGAGCAATATTAAATACAAATTCAGGCAATATTTATATTGGCGAACATGCAGAAATTATGGAGGGTTCCATGATTCGTGGTCCCTTTGCTCTTTGTGCGCACTCTTCTGTAAAAATGGGGGCTAAAATTTATGGTCCGACAACCATTGGGCCCCATTGCAAAGTTGGCGGAGAGTTAAACAATGTTGTTATATTTGGATACAGCAATAAGGCTCACGATGGTTTTCTAGGAAATTCGGTTGTTGGAGAGTGGTGTAATTTCGGAGCTGACAGCAATAACTCAAATTTAAAGAATAATTATTCTGAAGTGAAATTATGGAATTATCCCACCCAGCGATTTATCAAAACCGGCTTGCAATTTTGCGGTCTTATTATGGGGGATCATTCCAAGTGCGGGATAAATACCATGTTTAATACAGGAACTGTGGTTGGAGTGTCTGCTAACATTTTTGGCGCAGGTTATCCCAGAAATTTTATTCCTTCGTTTAGTTGGGGTGGTGCTCAGGGTATGAAAACTTATAGAATTGAAGATGCTCTTGTTACTGCTCGATTAGTGATGGAACGTCGAGGCATTTCTTTAAACGCCATCGATGAAGGTATTTTACGACATATTTTTGATATAACCGAACCTAATCGAAAAAACTTTGAAGGATTATCGGGATAGATTTTCGTTCTTAATCTTCATCAATTCCTGTCTGAGGTTAATTTTAATTGCTCTTCATAATGTTGTAGAGACATTGGTATAGAGCACTGGGATCGATAGGCTTGGTAATAAAATAGTTGCAACCAAGAGCTTTTGATATGGCTCGTTCGTTGCTGAATGCGTGGGCAGTTTGAACGATAATCGGAATTTCTGAATTTGCTACGCGAATCTTTCTTATTGCGTCGTATCCGCTCATTATTGGCATTTTAATATCCATGAGAATAGCCGATATCTCGGGATGGTTGCGCTCAAGTTCTACAGCCATCAAACCGTTGCTTGCCTCAAGAATTTTGAGATCAAAAATTTTTAGAAGTGTTTTAAAGAAATGCAGACTATTTTGGTCGTCTTCCGCAATCAAAATGGTTTTTTCTTTAAGTAATTCCTTTAGTTCGTCGATATTGTAGCCATCTTGTGTTAAGACTTTCTCCATGGCTGTTGTGTCTAATGGTATCGTAAAATAAAAGCAGGAGCCTTTATCGATTTCTGATTCAACCCAAATTTTCCCTCCCATAAGTTCAATCAGCGATTTGCAAATTGTTAATCCTAATCCGTTTCCTCCATATTGTTTGCTGATATCTTCGTTAGCTTGTCTGAAGCGTTGGAAAATCAAATTTTGTTTTTCTTTGGCAATTCCAATACCCGTATCTCGGACATAGAACAACAGTTCCCTAGCATCGGTTTTCATAGAATAGCCAAATTCAACGGAGCCTTTCAAAGTAAATTTTAAGGCATTCCCTATCAGGTTGGTTAAGATTTGGCGTAAACGCATTCGATCGCTGTTGATGATAGCTTTTGAGTCTGGGAGGGCTGCTTTATAAGAGAAAGATATTCCCCGCTCTTCTAAATTTGGATTGCAGTTGTAAAAAAAGGTATAAATTTCAGCAAGTAAGTCATTGATATTGATAGGTTCGGGGTTGATAGAAAGTAATCCTGCGTCAATTTTTGAAATGTCGATGATATCATTAATAAGGCTTAGTAGATGTTCGGCACTATTGCTGATGATTTGAAGGAATTTTTCTCGTTCGTTTTGTGGAGTATTGGGGTAATTTCTGAGAAACATGGAAAATCCGATAATTCCGTTTAATGGAGTTCGTATTTCATGACTCATATTGGCTAAAAAGGCTGATTTAAGGTTATCGCTTTCTTCGGCTTTTTCGATGGCTTCTATCAGGGCTTTTTCATATTGGGTTTGATCTGTTATATCGGTGGCAATACCGAGTATTCCTAGCAGCTCATTATTAGGGAGCAACAGTTTTTGTTTAAAAATGTGTAAAAGATGTTTTTTCCCATCCACAAAGGTTACCTTTTCTTTGATTTCTATTGGTTTGTCGGATTGCATAGCATAGCTATCGCTCCTTCGGCATTGATTAATTTCTTCCTCCGTCATCGAGAAATTTGAAGAGCCATATCCAATTTTTTTGCTAAACCAAGGATTTATTAGCGGGTAAGAACCGTCGGGGTTAACAAGCCATATTCCGATAGGAGCATTGTCGATAATCGATTTTAGGATGTTTCGTTGTTGTTCTAATTCCTGCTCCTGCTGTTTTTTTTGGGTTATCTCTCTTAATGCACTAATCAGCCTGAAAGGTCTCCCTTGTTGGTCGTATTCGGGGTAAACATTATTTTCAATCCAATGAATTTGTCCGTTTTTTGCTTTAATTCGAAATTCTAATGTTACTCTTTCCCCTTTGGTCAAAAGACGATGAAAAGCCGATCTGAATTTTTCCAGATCATCGGGGTGAACAATGGTTGCCCATTTTTCGATTGAGTCAATTTCCTCTGGTTGATACCCTAAGACGTCTATCAATTGCGAACTAAGCCATTCACGCTTAAAACTGCCATCGGGTTGAAGGGTCAATATTGAAGCAGAATCGTTGGTTAGAGATGATAGTATTCGAAAATGTTCTTCTTTTTCTGCCAATTTTTGCTGGGTACGGTATAGGTCAGATATGTCTTCTACAATTCCTAATGCCCCTTCGACGTGTCCTGTTTCTTTATTTTTCAAAGGGACTGTTTTCATCATAATATGTATTTGAGCAGAACTAGTGGTTGCACGATAGAAACCTTCATAATATCCATTGTTTCCATGGATGGCCTCCATTATTGAAGGAAGAATAGACTTATCATGTAGATTATGCATATTAAGCCCGATCAGGAGTTCTCGTTTCGATTCTAAAATTTCAATAAAACGATCGTTGCAATCCGTAATTATCGCATCGTTATTATACTGAAAAATTCCAACCGGCGATTTCTCAAAAATTAATTGATATTTAAGTTCGCTATTGATCGCGGATTCCCCTTTTTGTCCCTGTTTATCCATATACGTAAGACTTTCCCCATAGGTAAATGTAAAACAAAAAAGTGGAAAAAACAAGAAACGCCCTGATTAATTTAGTTTAAATAATTCAATCAGAGGCGTTGATAGTGTTCTAAGTAAGAATTGAGCGAGAGAATCGGGAATAGAATAATAAAAGTGTTATTGGATTCTTAACTTTTTTTATAACAGGCGATATTTATGCAATAACTCTAGCAAATTCACTGTTCTTGAACAAGATTCGTGAAATCGAAAAGATAATATCTAAAGTTGATAGTTTTTTTGGATTAAATCGAAACGTTAAAAGTTCGAAGAGCTTCGTTTAAACTGGTTTTTTTATCGGTTGACTCTTTTCGTTTTCCTATGATCAAAGCACAGGGAACCTGGTATTTTCCGGCCGGGAATTGTTTCTCTTGAGTTCCCGGGATTACCACAGAATATGGAGGAATATAACCTCTTGTTTCAATGGGAGAGGCTCCACTGACGTCAATAATCGAGGTGGAATGTGTCAAAACAACGTTTGCACCTAAGACAGCATCGTGAGCAACACGAACTCCTTCAACAACAATGGATCTGCTTCCGATAAAACAGTTGTCTTCGATTATAACCGGCGATGCCTGAATTGGCTCGAGTACTCCGCCGATTCCCACCCCTCCACTGATGTGTACATTTTTCCCTATTTGAGCGCAACTCCCGACGGTAGCCCAAGTATCAACCATGGTTCCGCTGTCAACATAAGCTCCGATGTTAACGTAAGATGGCATCAGGATTGTCCCCGGTGCCAAATATGCTCCATAACGGGCTATGGCGTGTGGAACTACACGTACGTTAAGTTGTTGATAATCCTTTTTGAGAGGGATTTTATCATGAAATTCAAACGGGCCTACCTCAATTTTTTCCATTTGTCGTAATGGAAAGTAAAGGATAACAGCTTTTTTTATCCATTCATTTACTATCCACTGATCATCAACCGGTTCTGCAACTCGCAGCTTTCCTTTGTCGAGCATCTCAATCACTAGCTCTATAGCATGACGATGCTCGGTGGAATTCAAAAGTTGGCGGTTTTCCCACGCTTGATTGATAAGCTCTGAAAGTTGATGCATGATTGTGAAGGATTATTTTCGTTTGTTTTGGATATAATGATCAATAGCTTTTGCTGCAGTTTTTCCGGCTCCCATAGCAAGAATTACGGTTGCAGAACCGGTAACAACATCGCCGCCGGCAAAAATCCCATCAATGCTTGTGCGGCCATCATTATCGGAAATCACACGATGTCGTTTATCTACATTTAAACCCTCAGTGGTTGAAGCAATTAGTGGATTGGGGGAAGTTCCAAGAGCCATAATTACTGTATCGCATTGAAGTTCAAACTCCGAACCTTCGATGACTTTGGGGCTTTTTCGTCCTGATTCATCGGGTTCGCCAAGCTCCATTCTGACACATCGCATGGAACGTACCCATCCACTTTCATTGCCGAGAATTTCAACAGGATTGGTGAGCAGATAAAATTTAACACCTTCTTCCTTGGCATGTTCAATTTCTTCCCTTCGAGCAGGAAGTTCCTGATCGCTTCTTCGATATACAATGAAAACTTCTGCTCCAAGTCTGATAGCGGTTCGGGCTGCATCCATAGCAACGTTGCCTCCACCAACAACGGCTACTTGTTTGCCAAATCGAATGGGGGTTTGATAATCTTTGTGAAACGCTTTCATTAGATTGTTGCGGGTGAGAAATTCATTCGCCGATAGCACACCATTAAGATTTTCGCCGGGGATGTTCATAAAATTGGGTAATCCCGCACCGGTACCAATAAAAACTGCATCGAATCC
>DAOTAV010000020.1:0-19610 GCA_035382785.1 Salinivirgaceae bacterium
AAGGAAAAGATGAACCCGATTATGCACAATGCGTTGCAATCTCAACCAAAGGTGCACAACGCGAAATGATGCTACCATCGCTGTTAGCCATAGCTGCTCCGATAATTACCGGTATCTTATTTGGCGTTTCAGGCGTTATGGGACTTTTGGCCGGTGCTCTTGGAGCCGGTTTTGTTCTTGCTATCTTTATGGCCAACGCTGGCGGATCATGGGACAATGCTAAAAAATATATCGAAGAAGGTAATTATGGCGGGAAAGGCTCTACCTCTCACAAAGCAGCTGTTATTGGCGATACCGTTGGAGATCCATTTAAAGACACTTCCGGACCAAGCCTCAATATCCTGATCAAACTTATGAGTATGGTGGCTATCGTAACTGCTGGTGTTACTATCTCGTTCCATCTTTTGTAGAATTTTCTCACATCTATTAATAGAAAGACCGGCATATTTGTCGGTCTTTTTTTGTTTTAATCATACAGGAAGATTCTTCGTATAATATTTTTAAAGCACTTTTGCTTAGCGGACAGAATCACAAAACCGAAAAAAATTGATAAAATTCATCTACTTTTATCGTACATCCTTATCAAAATGACCATATTGAATTATCAAAAAAATTTTACCCTGAAAATAATTTGAATCGAGTCTGACGTTCAAAATTGGATTTCAACAAAGTCAACAACATCTCATCGGGAAAAATCTTTCAATAATTATCGCATGGAACACGAAAAAAAAGTTTGGCCGGAATATTTCCAAAAATCATTTAGGGGGAAAAAACTTCGAACTTCGCCTTGCCGATTGGGAATGCAACGAAGGCGATGTATTAATTTTACGCGAGTGGGATCCTGAAACCGAAGAATATTCGGGACAAATCCTTAGAAAAGAAGTATCCTAGGTGGGTAAAACAAACAAATAGGAATTGCACTATTAGAAATAGCCCTGCTTTGGATATTCATCGTACTTATGATTTTTTGATTTTATGCAATAAAACCTTTGGCTGCCTTTATCAACATTCCTTATTCCCTTTGGGTGACATTTGTTTCGATACTCAACGGAGCATTCTACTTTCTAAACAAATGTTGATTGAAGCAGAAAAATATTTTCTTGAAAAAAGAAAAATCATAGAAAGGAAATCGCTACTTCAAATAAAGGAATATATCACAACTGTTAATTCGAAAAAAAACTTTTTCGTACATTCGCCGGCAAAAACAAATCGCTCGATTATGAAAAACGTGCTAATTTTAGGTGCAGGGTTGGTGTCAAAACCCGCCATTTTTTATCTTTTGGATAAAAAAATCAACGTTACTATTGCAGCCATGGACATCAGTCCGATAAAGGATATAACCCAAAAATATCCGAACGCACAAGTAGTGAAATGGACTACCGATGAAAAAGAACGTCTCGATGAAATGGTATCGAACAATGATGTAATCGTGAGTTTACTACCCTTTGTGTTTCATCCCATGGTTGCAGAATACTGTATTAAACATCGCCGCCATTTGGTGACCACAAGTTATGTAAAACCCGAAATGCAAGCCCTCGATCAAGCAGCACGGAACGCCGGCGTAATTCTTTTGAACGAAATCGGGCTTGATCCGGGAATCGACCACATGTCGGCCATGCGAATCATTGATCACATACACCAACGTGGCGGAAAAGTAGAAGAATTCTATAGTATCTGCGGAGCACTTCCGGCTCCCGAATCGGTAAACAATCCATTGGGATACAAATTCTCATGGGCTCCCCGCGGTGTTATTCTTGCCAGCAAAAGCGACGCTCTCTATCTGAAAAACGGTGAGAAACGATTCATTCCAACAAAAGATCTGTTTGCCGATAGTTTCACCGTTGATTTTGAAAACGTTGGAAAGCTTGAGGTTTATCCCAATCGCAATAGCATCGACTACATCGACATCTATAAAATCCCGGAAGTCAAAACCATGTATCGAGGCACATTCCGCTTTCCCGGATGGTGCGAAACACTTCATGTGATGAAACAACTCGATTTGCTCGATGAAACTCAAACCAATCTTAAAGGCCTTTCTCCGGCTGCAATTGTTGCGCAAAAAAACAAGGTGGAAGCAGACAACTTAAAGAAAAACCTGGCAGCAAAAATCGCCGTTGCAGAGTCAAGCACAGCGTTAAGTGCACTCGAATGGCTTGGATTATTCGATACCGAGCCGTTAACTTACGAACCCAATTCCCTCTTCAACTTAGTTGCCGATAAGATGCTTGAAAAAATGTCGATGAATTCAACCGATCGCGATATGATTGTGATGTTGCATTCGTTCGTAGCATCGTATCCCGATGGAAAAAAAGAAGTTATACGTTCAAAGATGCTCGATTTTGGCGATATAGCCTCGCACACGGCAATTGCCCGAACAGTATCACTTCCTGCTGCCATCGCCGTTGAAATGATTCTTAACGGCAATATTAAACTGACCGGCGTATGGCGACCTGTTGTACCGGAAATCTATAATCCGGTTTTAGACCAACTAGAGACCATGGGAATTAAAATGGAAGAAGAATACGGATTGCCGCTTTCCCAAAAAATAAATTAAAAACCCATTGCTATAAAAAGTAAGAGGCTTGATCTTTCGATCAAGCCTCTTTTAATGAGGAGGGAGCCATGAAATCTACCCGTTAATTTTGAAGCAACTATGAAAAGCTGACTCTACTTTCTCAACTTTAATCCGCTATGATTTAAAAGAAAAGATAAGTGTTGAATGCCCCCTCCCTAAACCTTTAGCTCCTCAATGCAAAAATATATATGATTTTAAACTTAAAAATAGGGGTTATCCCCTATTTTTAACAAAAAAAAGCGGCTCTTTTTAGAACCGCTCTGCTTAAATTTAAAAAAACCTTAGTTTTTGGTAATTTTGGTAGTGCTTTCTCCCCTCTCAGTTCGAACTTTTATAAAATACAAACCTCGATTCAGATCTGATACATTGATAACTGTTTCGTTGTTATTCACAGTTTTACTCGAAATTACCTGACCTGTAAGGTTCAACACCTCTACTTCTCTGATATATTCATTGGAGCGAATGGTCAGTTGGTCGCTGGCCGGATTTGGATAGATTTCGGTGTACACATTGTGGCTATCATATACACCGGTATATTGGGTTACTTGCACATAATCGATATAAGTCAGGAATTGCAGGGGCGAACTGAAAAGGTGGAATCCAAAATAATAAACCCCGGTTGCTGACGGTGTAACCTCGATCTGCACACGACTATAATCTTGTGAAGTCATGTTCTCATTAATATAAATGGGATTGTTAAACATAGCTTCGGGAGTATTGTCAGTTCCCCATTTTACTTCCAATTTCTCGGAAGTTTCATTCTGATAAAGTTTTACCTTTGTGTAGAATGAGAACCCATAAGTTTTCCCTGCAGTCAAATAAAACGGAGGAGTAAACAACCAATCATTCATTGGTTGAATAAACGAGAAAGAAGCATGCATTGCTCTTTGCCCATGATAAGCATTATCCGTTACTGTTGAAGTGTTTGAAATAACATCCCATGATGCCGATTGCTCATTAAGGTTAACAATACGCCATCCTAATTGACAATCGAAAGAACTTGTGGGAGTTATATTTTCAAAACTTTCGAGATAAGGATAAGAAATCACCGTTGGATCATCCATGGCGGTAAATGACCAGACCGGACAGTTTACGGCTTCGCCATTTTCGTTGTATGGAACCACTTTCCAATAAATTGTTGAGCTATAGCCTATTAAATCGCGTGATAGTGCATAATTGGTAACATCAGCCACATTGAGATTATTGATAAGATTGGTTGGAGGGTTGTTGGTTCCAACATAAAGACGATAGCCTGTCGGATTGCCGCCACCGTTTGCCCACTGCAATTTAACCCCTCCCATTACATCTACTGAGGTTTGATTATTTTCCGGATAGACTAAAGAGGCAGGATTGGGTGCTGTTGAAATATTGGGATTACTCCACGAAATATCATCAACATAAATAGAACGCCACTTACGGATCTGATTATGTGCCAACACGATATAAGGCTTTGTGTTAGATGCGGGGAAGGTTACTGAATATTGGGTTAGGGTTGTGGTCAAATAAACAGTGTCTAGAAATTCTATCTCAGACGGATTATAAGGATTTCGGGTTAATCCGACGGCTAACCCAATGGGCTGATTGGCATCCATTACCGTTGCCCAAAAACTTAATTCGTGAGTATTGAAATTAGTCGTACCTGGAAGTACGATAGCCAAAACCGAAACCGAGTCGTTAGCATTCAAGATTTTGAGGACTTTGGTCGGGGAATGGTATTCGTATTGTGTTCCGGTCTTCACTAAAACATCGTTATACAATTCGTTGGGATCATTGGTTCTGAATTTATACCAACCATTGGGAATTTGGTCAATTTCCGTAGTTTCAAATGTTTCGAATATCTCAGTAACGGGCTGAATAATTGTTCCTTGCAACATAACAGTATTACTGCCGTTAAAATCGCCATTGATTGTAAAGGTTGCCACTTTAGAGTAGCTTGCTGGGGAAAGGTTGGCATTAAAAACAATGGTAGCCGTATCGGTTGCGCCCGGAGCTATTGTTCCAGTGTAAGACGAACTAAACGGAGCATCAACATTGACGCCTGTAATTACCAGATTTCCACTGCCCTGATTGGTTATAACAATCTTAGCATAAGTGTTTCCGCCCTGGCATAAATTACCAAAGTTGATATTTGCGGTCGAAAGAACTATTTCAGGTGTAAAAGTGCTTTGTCCAATGAAAATATCATCGAGGAAAAAGGTTTTGTTTCCGCCTATAGAGGACACTTTATGAAGCCAACGGAATTTTACATTATTGCCGGCATAGGCAGAAAGATCATGAATAGAGACTGTCCAGTCGGTCATGGTTGCCGGAGCAAATACATCCAGTGTTGTCCAATCTTGCCCACCGTTGGTTGATATTTGGAAAAAGGTTGAATCGTACGGCGCAACTTTGGGAACGTTTATATTTCCATTTCTCCAGTAGAATCGAATAAACATGTTATCGGACAAAATAATTCTAGGAGTTACCAAAGGCCATTCTCCTTCTTGGTTCATGCTTATATAAGCTGCACCTGATCCACTGTGTGTATTTAGTTCAGAAGCTCTGTTCCAATTGATTGGGCTTGGCTGATAATACCAATTTGTTAGCGACAAATCGCCGTACCAGCCGGGAGTCCACACTTCGTTATCTTCGAATCCGTTAAAATACGGGAAGCTGTTGATAACACCCTCGGTAGTAAATGTCATAACAGGACTTTCCGTCGACGAACTGCTGTTTTTGGCAACCACTTTCCACGAATACTGTGTCGATGGAGACAACATTGATGAAGGTTGCCATGTATAAGTCCCCGGCGTTGGAACAGCTACATCGGTTGCCACAGGTTGCATTCCGTTGGCAGTAGCCCCAAAATACAAATCGTAACTGGTTGTATTACAAGTTAGATTAAAACTAAGCGTCGGGGTGATGCTTACTTTTATAGCCGCATTTTGCGGATAATTGATTTCCGGTGTACAAGGATTTGCACCTGCAGAATAATATAAACGAACATTGGGCCTTGAGCTGGGATAGGGGTTCATATAGCCGTTTCCGGTAGGGAATGGAGTATCAGAGCCCAATCCTTTATTATTGTTCACTGAACTTGAAGTTGAATTAAAATTCGGATATTGATAATTGAAAACTCCATTTCGGTTTTCCCAATGAATAATCAAATAATCGGTACCATTGTAATCAAATGGTGTTGAAAGGGTAATTTCTGTCCATCCGTTGAAAGTAATGTTTCCATCAAAAACTTGTGTATATCCATTATTTGTGGGATCCTCATAAGCCAGACTTGCAAAAGTTGCACTAGTTCCATGCTTCATAAAAATTTTTTGATAGTTCGCATTTTTTGGACCATTAATGCATTCAAAGGCAATTTTCGTAATTTGTTTGGCCCCCCCCAGTTCTCCGGGAGTGTAAATCACAGAATACCATCCATAACCCCAAAGACCGTAAACCGGATAAGTAGTTGAAACGGTGCCATTACCTATTTGTACGTAACTTTGTGCGTTGGAAAGATGCACAAACAAGAAGATTAAAGTAAGAATAATTAGTCGTTTCATAGTTTTTTTTTTTTAAATTTGTACTTGCGGTTGCAATTATAATTACATTAAAATGGATATTTTTAGGGGTTTCCCCCTATTTTTAAAAAAGAAAAAAAACAACGGTTTATATGAAAAAAGGTTCCCGATTGTGTTTCGTTGTCATCATATCACTTGTTTTCATAAATGCTTGTTCGTCAAAGCATGAAAAGAAAAACTCTGAATTAATAAACAAGTTGGAGCAAATTCCGGCTGAAAAACAATCAACCTACATTGATAGCCTTGCGGATGCAATTCAAAAAATCAGCTCTCCGGATGAATACAGTTCATTTCTATCTTTTATCGAGTATTTAAACCAAAAAACGGAATCGCCTGAATTGCAAATTTCACAACTCTATTTTCAAGGGGAACTATTTCGTTTGCTTGGGGAAACCGACAAAGCTTTAGATATTCTCTATCAATCGATTCCTATTTTTCCTGCATCAAAACATGAGACTACAAAAATTAAGATTTTAAACCTCATCGGGTATCTCCATTACCAAAGAGGTCAGGAAAATAAATCGTTTCAAGATTTTGTGCTAGATCTCAAAAAAGTAAACCCCGAAAAAGCGCATCAACAAGGATGGTTAACCTACTATCTAGCAGAATACTTCAAAAGCAAAGGCGATTATTCTAAAGCTCTGGAGTATTGCGAAAAACTATTTACCATATACGAAATTCTTAAGGACACAACAGGACTAGCCATTGCCTGCGAACAAAAAGCAGAGATTCTAATGTTAATGCACGACTACCCAAAATCAATTGAAGAATATTACCGAACCTTAACACATCAACGAAAGCTTGCCCGGCCTGATACATCAAAGGTTTATATACAATTTGCAGAAAATTATCTAAAACTGAATCAATATCAAAAAGCTATTGACCATCTGACCCCACTGCTCAAACAATCGCTTGACGACACTCATTTTTTTTCACAAGTCAATTATACTCTAGGATTAGCCTATCTTGGTCAAAAAGAAATAAATCAAAGTGAAACATTTTTTCATAAAAATTACCAATTGTTAGACATAAACCCAAATCCCATAAATTTTAACTCAGCTTTTGAATACGGAAAGATACAAAAATTAAAAGGCAACTATCGTAAAGCCGAAGAAGTTTTCAGGAAAATAACCGAATTGTCGGACAGCAACTATAACATCGCAGCGGAAGCAATGTATGAATTGGCATCGATATATCAAAAAAAACAAAACTTCTCCCAAGCCAATGAATACCTGCTGAAGCATATTGAACTATTGAAAATTATCAAGCAAAGAGAAGACCGGAATCTGATAACTGAATTGGAGGCACAGAATCAACTTTCGCTTAAAGAACAAAGGATTTCGTTGCTCTACAAGGATACGGAAATAAAAAAACTGCAATACTCCAAACAACAAACAATCAATAGGTTACTTATTTCGGGAATTTCACTTCTCTTTATTTTATTGGGTTTGATAACCTACTTGTTTATTTCCGGTATTCGTAAAAATCGTTTATTGAAACTACAAAATTTAGAGATTAATGAAAAAAACGAAGAACTCAGGCAAATCAACGATGAGTTACAACTAATAAACCAATTATTACTGAAATCAGAAGAAAAGCTGAAAACCGAAATCGAAACACAAGACAAGCTCATGTCAATCATTGCCCACGATTTGAAATCGCCGTTGATCAGCCTAAAACATCTGTTATCGATCTATCAACTGAAAGAAAAAGTTAACGACGGATTCGAAAGAAATCAAATTGTTGAACGAATCAATCTCGAACTTAGCAATTTACTTGAGCTGCTCGACAATTTACTGACATGGGCAATCAACCATCGTGAAAAAACAGAAACCACCCTAGATACTTTAAACATCTCCCAAATAGTAGAGCAAACTACCAACCTATTTATAGAACAGGCCAAGCTAAAAAGAATTAAAATCACCAAAGCAATACACCCAGATTTAACGTCACCATGCGACAAAAACATGTTGGAATTTATTGTCCGGAATTTCATTTCAAATGCCATTAAATTCACTCCGGAAAAGGGAGAAATTTTTGTCATGGTAAAACAAGAGACAGCTAACATTGCAATCCGTGTTAAAGACACAGGCATAGGGCTTTCTCAGGAACAACTCGCGGCTATCACCACTGCACAAAAAACCAAACCGGAACCCGGAACATTAGGTGAACGCGGAGCAGGAATAGCCCTGTCGCTTTGCTATGAATTTGCCAATAAATTAAAAGCAAATATTACCATCGAAAGTCAAAAAAATATCGGTTCAACTTTTTCATTACTTTTGCCCAGATAACAAGAACTACCCGAAAATACCAAAGCATGAAAATTGCCATAGCCGACGATCATTTTCTGATCCGCCTAGGAATTGAAAGCATTCTTCAAAAACGTAGTGATTTTCAAATCGTTGGGTTGGTTTCCAGTGGAAATGAACTCATAGAAATTTTGAAAAAGGAGTATATCGACCTAGTAATACTTGATATTGACATGCCTGAACCGGATGGTGTGGAAACTGCAAAATGGATAAAAGAACATTCACCCCACACACGAATATTTTTCATTACAAGCCACACGAACAAATTCACTTTTCTTAAAGCCCAACGATTATCGCCCGCCGGATTCCTTTTAAAAGAAAATTCACAAGATGAACTGGAATTAGCGTTAACAAAGATATCGAAAGGGGAAACCTATTATTGTAAAGCTTCAAAAAAACTGTTTGAGGAATATAAAAGCACACTCGAACATCTGAAATCAATTGAAAAAAAATTAGACTTGTTATCTGAAAAAGAAAAGCAAGTACTAAAACATGTAACCGAGGGAAAGACTACCAAAGAAATTGCTGAACTCACTTTCAACAGCTACAAAACCATTGAAAACCATCGGACCAATATTTGTAAAAAACTCAATCTCCAAGGGAACAACAATTTACTGATGTTTGCTTTTGAAAATAAGGAAATCTTGCTTCAACTTTTATAATTTAATTAAACATCTATGACTATTTTACGTAAAAAGCTATAAATTTTTTGGCGTTGTCAAAAAAATCTACCAATTTTAACGCGCTTAAATTTATTCTACACATCATGAAAAAATTATTACTTCTGAGCAGCCTATTTTTCTTCATTTCTGCTCTACAATCTCAAACCCGCATTTCGCTCCAATCGGGCGAAAACCAGTTAAAAGTCACGAATTCTACCCGTAGCGGACTTTCATTGGAAAACCGAGTTGCTTACATCGATGTTCAGCTCGAAAAACGCACCCAGGGACAACATGTAGAACTGATCATGGAAGGATACCAGACAACCTTCAACGTTGGCAACCCCGACCTTCCGGTCCTAAACAGTCTGATCGAAGTTCCAATGGACGCCACCGTGAATGTGAATGTCGTTGGTTACAATGACGTCACCCTATCGCTGAGCGATTACGACATTAACAAGTTGATTGCTCCCGCACAAGAATCTGTTTCAAAGAGTGCCGATCCCAACAAAATCGAATATATTAAAAACGAAACCGTGTATCAGACCAATGCATGGTTCTCCAATCCAATGGTTCGTTATCACGAAGTGGGAATCATGAGAGGTGTTCGCCTTGGCCGTATTGAAATTAACCCATTGGCATACAACCCTGTTACAGGACAACTTCGTATTTTCAACAACATGAAGATCGATATTACATTCCAGAATGCCGATGAAGCAAAAACGGTTGAATTAAAATCAAAATATTACTCTCCGGCATTCACAGGGCTTTTTGCAGGATTACTCAACTATCAAACACCGGCAAAAGATCTCAATATTCATGGAACTCCATTGAAAATGGTGATTATTTCGCATAGAATGTTTGAGAACACTCTGATTCCTTTTGTTGAGTGGAAAAAGAAACAAGGATTTAATGTGATAGTTCGTTACACCGACGAAACCGGATTGGGAACCAACACCGGAATAAAAAGCTACTTACAGAGCCTTTATCAAGCAGGAACAACTGAAAATCCAGCCCCCTCATTTGTAATGTTGGTAGGCGACCATGAACAAATTCCTGCATTCAATGGATCATCAGCAAGTCACTATACCGATCTCTATTTTGTAACCTTTGATGGCGCTTCGGATCGCATTCCTGATATGAACATCGGACGTATGTCGGCAAAAACTGTAGAACAACTCCAACCACTCATAAACAAAACATTACAATACGAACGCTATCAGATGCCCGATCCATCGTACCTGTCCAATGGATTGCTCATTGCCGGTGTGGATGCAAGTAATGCAACTCTATACGGAAACGGGGCATTGAATTATATCATATCTGCCTATTTCAATTCTGCACACAATATTAATTCAACCAATATTTTTTACCCTGCCTCCGACGGTTCAGGAGTTCCGGCACAAATCATCCAACTTGTTAACCAAGGGTTAGCATGGGGTAATTATACTGCACACTGTAGTCCCAGTGGATGGGCAGACCCAAGTTTTGAAATTGGCGCCATTTCGCAATTAACCGAGAATCAGAAATATGGATTATTCATCGGAAACTGCTGCCAGTCAAGCCAATTTAATAACGATGTTTGCTTTGCCGAAGCTATTACTCGTGCTGCCAACAAGGGAGCTATCGGATACATTGGCGGCACAAACAGCACCTATTGGTCTGAAGACTACTGGTGGGCAACCGGTTACGGAACCGTTGTACAAAATCCTGTTCCATCAAATTTTGGTCCGGGAGCTTATGATGCCTTATTCCATGAATTACTGACCAACGATAACGTCTATTCAACTACCCAAGGCCAAGTAAACATTGCCGGCTGTTTGGCAGTAGAACAAAGTAACTCAACCCGTAAACTTTACTATTGGGAAATCTATCACTTGATGGGCGATCCGTCACTCACTCCCTACATTGGAGCTATGCCGGCGATGGAACCTAATTATCTGGCTACTATTCCAATCGGACTCAACAGTTTAACTATTACTAACCTCCCATCCAAAGCCTATGTTGCCCTAACCAACAATGGCGAAATTAAAGCCGCCGGTTTTGCATCAACTCAAGGAGAGATTGAATTAACTTTCGAATCCTTCACCATTCCCACCGATGCCGATTTAGTAATAACTGCGCCGTTCTATCAACCCTATATTGGCACTGTGAATGTAATCCCATCCAATTCTCCTTTTGTGGTTTACATTAATTCTCAAGTTGTTGACAATCAGGGTAATGATAATGGACAACTTGATTACAACGAAACCGTTGATTTAACCGTTACAATTAAAAATGTGGGTACTGTTGATGCCACCAACGTAGTGGCAGCTCTTAGTACAGAAAATCCATATGTCGAAATTCTTATCCCTGAAGTAAATGTAGGAAGCGTTAATGCTGAAACCGAGGTAACATTAACCAACGCTTTCCGCATTAAAACAGCGAAAAACATTCCCGACCAAACTAAGATTAACTTCATCTTGGCAGCTTCTGATGGAACCAACGACCCATGGATAACTACGTTTAATATCACTGCCAATGCTCCGGTTCTGCAACGTTTAGATGCACAATTGCAAGAGCTTAGTGGAAATAATAACGGACGAATCGATCCAAATGAAACGGTTCGCATCACCATCCCCGTTAAAAACACCGGACATGCAACCGGATATCCTATTTCCACATCGCTTTGGTCAAATTTAGTAAACGTTCTTGTGAACGACATAACAACAACCAGCGATGCTCTCGATGCCAACCAAACAACAAATTTTGTATTTGATATTGTAACTTTGGACAACATTCCTACCGGGGCACCATTAACGCTTCAATTGAATGTAAATTCGGATATATGGTCGTTCACTGATAATTTAAGTTATAGTATTGGCCTAATATCTGAAAACTTCGAAACCGGCAATTTCTTGTCCTATCCATGGACATTTGGAGGACAATCCAATTGGGTGATGGTAAATAGTCCTGTTTATGAAGGCAACAATGCAGCTAAATCAGGAACAATTACCCACAACCAAACTAGCTCAATGAGTGTTACCATGGATATTCCAAGCAACGGTAATATTTCTTTCTACAGAAAAGTTGATAGTGAATCCAACTACGATAAATTATTCTTCAAAATCGACGGAACCACTGTGAACGGATCGGGTTGGTCGGGTAATTTGGACTGGCAACAGTTCAGCTATCCTGTAACTGCTGGGAATCGCACCTTTACATGGGAATACTCCAAAGATGTTTCGATATCAACCGGACAAGATGCCGCTTGGGTTGATATGATTATTTTCCCGGGAGCGGCTGCCATCAGCAACCAAGCACCTGTATTTACATCAACTGATGTAACCGATGCTTATGCTAACGAACTTTACACCGCACTTATCACAGCAAACGACCCCAATAACGACACACTAAGGTTTAATGCCATTCAGCTTCCACAATGGTTGACATTAACCGACAATGAAGATGGCACAGCAACACTCTCCGGCACACCAACAGCGCAAACTGCCGTTGAAAATGAACAAGTAGTTCTTTCTATCAACGATGGTTTCTGGGTTGTTAATAAGGTGATTAACATAACTGTTCATAATCTGGTATCGGTACCGGCTTCTCATAACCTTACCGACCTGAAGGTATATCCAAACCCGGTTGAAAACACAGCAACTCTGCTCTTCAATCTAAAACAAGGTGGCAGAACCGCCATTGATGTTATTAGCTTAAACGGACAAGTAGTCAAATCCCTACTTAATCAACCAATGGCAAGCGGGTCATATCAGATTTCGTTCAGTGTTGAAGACTTGAATGCCGGAGTCTATATCGTCCGATTAATTTCCGGCGATATCCTAGACAAATATTACATTGTCGTAAAATAATTTAATACCTCTGTCTCAAAAAAAAGCTGTCGGTTTTTCCGACAGCTTTTTTTTTTGAAATATAGTTATTTTCAAGCTAAACAGTTAATTTATGAGATATTATCCCAATCGTGTCGTGTTGAAAAAAAAATAGGATTAGTGCTTGATATTATAAGATTTTTACAATAAATTGCTACAAAATTCACGGGACAATGAATTGGATAAGTATCATTAATAACTTATCGTTTTTAATCATCCTGATGCTTTTACACAATTACGCGTTTGAGCGGGTTCGTTTGCAAAAGAGCCAATTTGCGATCATATCAGGGATAATCTACAGTTTAATTGTAGTTCTCGGTATGCTCAATCCAATTTTTAAAGAACAAATCATTTTCGACGGACGAAGTGTGATATTATTTACTGCCGGATATTTTGGAGGATATATTACAGCCGCAATCGCATTTGTCATTACTTCCCTTGCCAGAGTTTTTTTGGGAGGAGAAACCTCAATTATTGGAGTAATCATCGTAGGAATTTCGTTATTGATGGGGCTTGTGGCTCGCTATTTGGCAAATCGAATTACACGCCACAGATTTCAACACATCAATACCTTTTTCTGGATTATAGTTGCACATTTGCTTATTATTTTGACACTCAATATCGCTCCCGGGGCAAATAAAGTTGTATTCCCACCTATTGTTTACTTTACCGAACTGTTAATTTTCCCACCGGTCACCTATCTTCTCTGGTTATCAATCATCAAATTACAAAAGGATCGTGAGAAAAAAAATCAAAATATCCATGAGATTTCCAGACTAAAGAGTGTTGTTGACGAAAGTTACAACTTTATTGCGATTGCCGATCATTCAGGATTAATTCTGTATAACAATAAAAATTTTGATCGTTTAAAAAAGTTAATCCTTTCAGATGAGCCCAAAACCAATCTCTCCCATTTGCTTTTTAGAGATAGTTCAACCATCTCAGTTGCAGAAATATTATCTAATTTACAGAAACACGTTAACTTTATTCCGGCAAAATTCGATGATATTTTCATTGATGAGCAAGGATCACCACTACACATAATTTGGAATTTTCAAGGAGTAAGAGAAGAAAACCGGTTAAAGGAAGTAGTTATCATTGGCACTGATGTAACCGAGATTCGAAAAATACAAGCAGAATACGACACATCCGAAGCACAATTTAACTCAATTTTCGAAATGGCCGCCGATGCAATACTTATCGGGAATCCGGTCGGGCAAATCATCAAAGCGAATCAAAAAGCCGAAGAATTAACCGGTTATTCGTTGCAGGAAATAATTGGCAACCATATCGCTATGCTATTCGATAAAGGAGAATTAGAGAGAGTTCCCTTTCGTTTTGATCTTTTGAATAAAGGTATTGTTGTCAGATCGGAGCGCAATCTTAGACGAAAAGACGGGACATATATTCCCATTGAAATGAATACAAAGCGGATGCCTCAAGGAACCTACAGCGCTATAATTCGTGATTTTACCGAACGAAAAAAGTTTGAAGACACTCTCAAAGAAAGCGAAGAGCGATACAAAAAACTATTTGAAAATGCCAACGATGCAATATTATTACTTGACGGCACCCAAATTATCGATGTCAACAAAAAAGCCCTCGAACTATTTGGCTATAACAAAAAAGAACTGATCGGAAAAACATTTGATCAGCTTAGCCCGGAAAAACAACCTAATAGATTATTCTCCAAAACCCTTGCGCAAAATTTTATTGATAGAGCCTACCTTACAGCCCAAGAATTTGAATGGATACACACATCAAGTAACGGTAAAGAAAAAGAGTGTATCATTAAACTCAGCACAGTAGATATTTCCGGGAAAAAGTTTCTTCAAGCTATTATCAACGATATTTCAGAATCCATAAAACAACAGAAAATTATTGAAGAAACCCAGAAGCAACTAAAACAGCACAACGAAGAGTTAATACAAATAAACAATCAACTCCGCCATGCTCTCAAAAAAGCTGAAGAAAGCGAACAATTAAAAAGTGCATTTCTAGCTAATGTTTCGCATGAAATTCGTACTCCTCTAAACGGAATTTTGGGATTTTGTGAATTATTAAAGATTGAAAGTTACCGTAAGGAAAAAACAGATGAGTTCATAGAAGTGATTGAGAGATCAAGCCATCACTTGTTAGATTTGATAAACGATATTATCGACCTATCAAAAATTGAAGCTAACCAAGTTACTATCCAGAATGCACCCTTTTGTGTCGATGTTTTGGTAGAGGATATAATCAGATTACACTCACCCACAGCCATTCAAAAAAACATTTCGCTAAGGAGTAAAAATTTGAACGAAAAACCTTTTGGGGTTAATGCCGATGCAACCAAGGTTAAGCAAATACTAAATAACCTAGTGAATAATGCAATAAAATTCACCGAAACCGGAGAAATTATTGTTGAGTATTATCAAAAAAACGGAGAAGTTGGTTTTTTAGTAAAAGATACAGGAATAGGAATAGCAGAAGAGGATATAACAAAAATATTCGAACGATTCCGTCAAATTGAAAATCAATTGGGAAAATCGGCTGGCGGAACCGGGTTAGGATTAGCCATTTGCAAATCTTTGGTAGAACTAATGGGTGGAAAAATCATGGTGGAATCCACATTAGGAGTGGGAACAACATTTCATGTTGTTTTACCAATTAAAGAAACTATTCTGGATTGCTCATCTGCAAAATCCGAAACCAGAAAAGTCCCCAAAACCTTAAATCTAAAAGGGAAAAAAATACTTGTGGCTGAAGATGAGCATATTAACATGGTTTTGATTCAAGAAACCCTTACAAAATACGAGGCCACCATTTTCACAGCATACAATGGAGAAGAAGCGCTCAACTTTGTCAACTTAAATTATCCGATCGATTTAATTTTGATGGATATTAAAATGCCTCTATTAACCGGAATTGAAGCCTTGGTTAGAATCCAACATGTTCGTCCCGAAATTCCTATTGTAGCATTAACAGCCTACGCTCTTCTTGATGAAATTCAAAATCTTCGGAAAATCGGATTTAACGATGTCATTACCAAGCCCATCGACTTTAGTTTGCTCACGGAAGTGCTAGACCGCTTCCTCTCAGGAAAACATTTCCCAAAAGAATGATAGAGAAACCATATAACAATAATTTCGATCCATTCTAATTTTTAAACATTGCCAAATTATCAATGAACGAAGTAAACATTAAAACATTGATCACTCCCCCATCATTAAATGCCGGCGATCGGGTTCGCATTGTCAGTCCATCAAGATCCATAACGTTAGAAGAAATTCTTCCGGCCGCCGAATGGCTTCGGCAACACGGTTTTCGGGTGGAATACGGAAAAACTATCGGGAAAATCGATGGCCAGTTTGCCGGAAGCGACGAAGAACGTGCCAATGATTTCCAAGATGCGCTTCACGACGATGGAGTCAGAGCCATTTGGTGTGCTCGTGGAGGCTATGGCGCCGCACGTATCTTAACCAAAATCGACTTCTCAATCCTAAGACAATCGCCCAAATGGATCATTGGTTTTTCCGATATAACCGCCATCCACGCTGCTGTTTATCTGCAAAACATAATAAGCATGCATGCACCAATGCCCATCAATTTCAAAAACAGCATAGAAACTTCCATTTCTTTAGGGCTAATGCTCACCATACTTCGAGGGAAAACTATGCCTTTGGAGTGGGATTCATCGCCGTTTAACCGGCCGGGAATTGCCACAGGAAGAGTTTGGGGTGGAAATCTGTCGGTTATCTACTCTCTTCGCGGAACACCCTATGATATTGACATCAATGAAACCATCCTAATGCTCGAAGATATCGATGAGTATCTGTACCACATCGATCGGATGATAAACAATTTGCAGCTTGGAGGCAATTTTAATCCCAAAGCAATGATTGTGGGCCAATTTACCGATATGCACGACAACACGATTCCATTTGGAAAAAATGCCTACGAAATTGTATCCGAATACACCAAAAGTCAAACACTTAAGGCTGCCACCTTTAATGCGCCTTTCGGACATGTTGACTATAATCTGCCGTTATTGATCGGGGCAGAAGCAACGCTCAACGTGGGGACAAAACGAACAACTCTAATGTACCATGTCGGAACCTTTTGATTTAGGTAAAAAAGGCGAAGAATTAGCTTGCCAACATTTGATGTCGATGGGCTACACAATTCACCATCGAAATTGGCGTTTTAGAAAATACGAAATCGATATTGTAGCAACACAAAACAACACTTTGGTTTTTGTCGAAGTTAAAACCCGAACCCCTGGATTCATCTCAAAACCCGAAGATAGCATGAACAAAGGAAAACAAAGACAACTCATTGAAGGTGCGCATGAGTATATCAAACAAAACCATTGGAATGCCGATTCGCGTATCGATTTAGTAAAGGTTTACATCGATAAACAAAAAGTAAATATTACTCACATTGAAAATGCTGTGACTCCCAAATGGTAGCTCAAGGTATAAGTCAACTTTGGTCGGACATAATGGAATTGTTTTATCCCCGTGTGTGTAGCGGTTGTTCTAAACCCTTAGTTCATGGAGAAGAAATAATTTGCATTGAGTGCCTCTATCAACTTCCTAGAACACATTTTCACCAAAAACGAGATAATCCGGTGGAACAAATTTTCTGGGGGCGTATCCCAATAAAATATGCTACAGCTTTCTGTTTTTACCGTAAAGAAAGTACACTTCAGAAACTGATTTTACAATTAAAATATCATGGAGAAAAGGAAATTGGTGAAGTGCTCGGACACGAATTGGGTTATGAATTAAAATACAGCGTATTCGAGGAAATTGATGTCGTTATCCCTATACCATTACATCCCAAACGATTAAAAAAACGTGGCTATAATCAGGCAGAATGTATTGCTAAAGCATTATCAGAAGTTCTTCAAAAGCCTCTTGACACAACATCCGTACGACGGAAAACAGCAACAGAGACACAAACAAAAAAAACACGCTACGAACGATGGCTAAACGTAGAAAATATATTTGAAATAGTTTCGCCCGAATCCATCGAGGGGAAACATATACTCATTGTTGACGACATTGTAACTACCGGATCGACCATAGAATCTTTGGTCCAAGAACTTTTGACATTACCAAATGTTACCTGTTCCCTTGCAGCCATTGGAGTTGCAGATAATCGTTAATTAAAGTTTTAATTATTCGATATGTTATTAAAATGTTAATGTTGCCATTAATTTTGTTTTTACCAAAACGATTCTAATAAATTTGTGACAATCTAATTAAAACCATTTTTTGTCCCCTCCTCTCAATTTGTTTACATGGCCTAATTTTTTTCGGAGGGGACTTTTTTTGTTTCCGCAAACTAATTTGATAGTCAATAAATTTGAGGCAATTTTGCTATCTTTGCGAGCGATAAAGCCAGAGATCATGCAAAAGCTATCTACATCACAGCTCAGGTTAGGAATTGTTGCCGGAGGGCAATTGGGTAAAATGCTCATTCAAGAAGCAAGCAAATGGGATATCGAAACCTTTGTATTGGACAACGATCCGACATGTCCGGCAAAATCTATCGCTAGTCACTATTTTCAAGGCAACCATTTAGACTACGATGCGCTGTTAAACCTTGGCAGAAATGTTGATATTCTTACTTACGAGCTTGAAAATGTCAACCTTAAAGCTTTGAAAACGCTAAAAAACGAAGGGATTGTGGTCAAACCCGACCCTGAAATTCTGGAAATAATTCAGGACAAAGGGCTTCAAAAATTATTTTTCGAGCAACATAACATTCCCACTGCCCCGTTTAAGCTATATGAAAATGGTAGTGGAATAATAAGTGCCATTGAAGCTCAGGAATTGTCTTTGCCATTTGTACAGAAACTACTTCGTGGAGGATACGACGGTCGTGGTGTTTGTGTGATTCAAGACAGAGACGATCTGAAACAACTATTTGATAAACCCTCCGTAGTTGAGCAGAAAATAGATATTGCAAAGGAAATAGCCATTTTAGTAGCCCGAAATCAAGAGGGAGAAACACGATGCTACCAGCCGGTAGAAATGGTTTTCGATCCCAAAGCAAATCTTCTTGATAGACTATTTTCGCCGGCACTAATTTCAAACGAAATAAAAAAACAGTTGTTCGAGTTGTCGGAAAAAATCGCACATCAACTCCAATACGAAGGGGTTTTAGCTATCGAATACTTTCTTGGAACAGACAATCAAATATATGTAAATGAGATGGCACCAAGACCTCATAACAGTGGCCATCATACCATCGAAAGCGCTGCAACTTCCCAATTTGAGCAACACTTGCGCGGAATACTGAATTTACCGTTAGGGAGCACACAACTATTAAAGCCTGCGGTCATGGTTAATATACTTGGCAACCCAGGATATGAAGGTCATGTCAAATATATCGGTCTTGATCAGATTTTTGCTATTGAAGGCTCTTATGTCCATTTATATGGGAAAAAAATAACCAAACCCTATCGAAAAATGGGACACATTACTATCCTTGGTGAAAACTTGGAAGAAGCCCTATCAAAAGCTGATGAGGTGAAATTTAAGCTAAAAGTAATTTCAGACTAAAAGTTTTTCAAACCATTATCTTGAAAAAATAGCTGAATTCAAGTTATAAATGCAACTTTTTGATTTAACAAATTTAGTAATAAA
>DAOTAV010000021.1:0-19455 GCA_035382785.1 Salinivirgaceae bacterium
ATCTGTGGGGAGGTAGCTTCTCCTTACAGATTTAAAACGTAAGGAGAAAAACAATGGAAATTTTGATCGATTATTGGACTGAACTTATTGAAAATAAAGAGTGGAAAAAACTCAAAGTCGAACTCCAAAAATACGATGCGGTTCAAATCGCGGAGCTTATTGAAACCCTAGAAGATAATAACGACGTAATTGTTTTCAGACTCCTTGCCAGAGAACAGGCAAAAGAAGTCTTTCAGATACTCGAACCCGACAAACAGGAAGATATTATTGAGCAACTTGCCAAAAATGTTCGCATTATAACCAGCCTTCTCAACGATCTCGATCCAGACGACCGAACAGCACTCTTTGAAGAACTTCCTGGCAAAATAACACAACGACTGATTCAGCTTCTTTCTCCCGAAGAACGTCAGATAGCCGTACGTCTGTTAGGATATCCCGAAGAAAGTATCGGTCGTTTGATGACCCCGGAATACGTTGCGGTAAAACCCTACTTCACCATTAATCAAGCTTTAAATCACATACGGAAATGGGGTAAAAATTCGGAAACTTTAAATGTAATCTATGTGGTTGACGATCAATGGAAGCTCATTGACGATATAAGAATCAAAGAAATCATTTTGGCCGACCCGGAACAAAAAATATCCGATATCATGGACAACCGGTTTGTAGCCTTAAGTGCGTTCGACGATCAAGAGGTGGCCATTAAAACGTTCCAAGACTACGACCGAGTTGCCTTGCCGGTAATTGATACCAACGGCATTTTGCTTGGTATTGTAACGGTTGACGACGTAATGGATATAGCCGAAGAAGAATCAACCGAAGACTTCCACAAATTCGGTTCGTTCAGCGATGCCGTTACCAGCCCTTTGAAAGCATCCGTTATACACCTCTTCCAAAAACGAATCTCATGGTTGGTTATATTGGTTTTTATGAATGTATTTTCAGGCGCAGCCATATCCAACTTTGAGTCTCTCATTTCGTCGGTTGTGTCGTTGGTTTTCTTTCTCCCTCTGTTGATTGACAGTGGAGGAAATGCCGGATCACAATCGGCAACACTTATGGTTCGCGCCTTGGCCACAGGCGATGTAGAACTATCCGATTGGTATCGATTGATTTTAAAAGAATTATTAGTGTCGTTACTATTAGGGATAGCCATGGCCCTTGCTGTATCAACCGTAGCATATTTTCGTTCGCCCGAAATTATTTATGTGGTAGCCGCCGCAATGGTATTAAACGTAATTACAGGGAGTGTGATTGGAATGGTTCTGCCGTTTATATTCACAAAACTCAAATTTGACCCGGCCACAGCCAGCGCACCGCTAATTACCTCTATTGCCGATATCTGCGGAGTAATCATCTACTTTTCCATTGCAACGTGGTACTTTCACTTTTAAAGCATAACTCCAAACCAACATGAAAAACATTTTATTAGTAGGAGTTGGCGGTTTTATTGGTTCCAGTGGACGATATGTGATGGGAAAAATAATTCATAACCACATCAACACAACCTTTCCGCTTGGAACCCTAATGGTAAACCTAATTGGGAGTTTATTGCTAGGAATGATATTTAGTTTAGTTGAAAATCGTGGACTTTCAAGCATTGAATTTCGATTGTTCTTTGCCGTTGGAATCTGCGGCGGTTTCACCACCTTTTCCTCTTTTGCTAATGAAAACTTCCTTTTTATTCGTGATGGAAATTTTCTAACCCCGCTACTTTATTCAGCATTAAGCCTATTTGTGGGAATTTTTTTTGTATATTTGGGGTACACCTTTATTAAAAACATCTAATCTATGGAAGAGGCTATATCCGGAGTAAGGTTACGGATTTATCTAAGTTCCACCGATAAACATGACAATGAACTTATATATCAATCCATTGTCAAAAAAGCCCATGATATGGGGATAGCCGGTGCAACCGTTTTAAAAGGCATTATGGGTTTTGGCCAAAGCTCAGTAATCCATTCGATAAACACGTGGGAATACACCGAAAAACTTCCAATTGTAGTAGAGATTGTGGATACTGCCGATTCGATAAATCTTTTTATGAAGCAATTAACTCCATATTTCGAACAAATCACTAAAGGTTTTTTAATTACAAGCGAGGTAGTTCAAATTGAAAAAATAAATATAGGGAAAAAATAACGTTGATAATCAACTTTTTTAATTAAAAAATCATAAACTTGCACGTTCAACTCCATAACACGCAGTTTTATGCGCATAAAACTAAACATACGAGAGAAAATTCTGTTAGGCATATTAACTCCTTCGGTATTAATATTCACATTATCAATAGGATACATAGTTTTCCAAATGCAAAAGTCGCTTAAAAAAGACGCATTGGAAAATGCCGAGTTGGTAGCCATCAACACCGCCAAAGATATTCAATTGTTTTTTGAAAAAAACATGGCCATAGCACGGACATTAGCGCAAGGGCTAGCTGCCAATAAATATCTTGACAGTACAATTTGGCAAAACTTTTATCCCAAAATTTATGAAAATATCATAGTAAACTATCCTTACGTAAACACGCTTTGGGACAGTTGGGAATATTACGATTATGTTCCAAACTATTCAAAAGAATTCGGACGATTCTGTATAACCTTGTATCGTGAACGAGGAGTAATAAAAACAAAACTGGATCGACGAAGTTTGACCGGCGACCCCTTACGCTATGGTGGATTTAAAAAAGGCAATCAGGAAGGCATCTGGGAACCCTACCTCGATCAGGTATTAAAAGGTGATGAGCGTTTTTTAATGACAACGGTTGCAGCTCCTATTCAAAGAAATGGCCAATTTATCGGAATCGTAGGAATTGATATAACCTTAACGGATTTACAAAAACAAATCGAGAAAATTCGTCCCGTTGAAGGTAGCTTTTCATTTCTGATATCAATGGAAGGAATTATAGCTGCACATCCTGATACCTCCTACATCTTCAAAAAAATTGAAGATAAATACCCAAATGAAGTAAAACAACACAACCTTAAAGAAAAAATCAGCCAGGGGCAACAATATCGATTTACCCGCACAGATTCCCAAGGCGACGAATATATTCTTTTTGTGGAACCAATTAAAGTTGGCAATTCATATTCAGTATGGTCGTTGGTTTATTCTATGCCAATGAAAGTAATCAGCAGCCAGCTCAATCAAAGTTTTATCATAGCTGCTACGGTTGCCCTAACCGGATTATTTCTTCTGGTTTTCATCATTGTTCTGTTAGCTAACAACATTACTACACCAATTAAATCAATTACTGAAACTCTTCTTCGACTTGGAAACGGAGAATTGAACAAAGATCTAATCTTAAACATAGAATCGGGAGACGAAATTGAAAACATGGCAAAAACGTTAAATCAATTCCTTGTTGGTTTAAACGAAAAATCGCTGTTTGCTCAACACATCGGGAAAGGAGATTATAATACCCAACTTAAGTTACTCTCAGATAAAGACGAGTTAGGCTTGTCGCTGATTGAAATGCAAAAAAACCTTATTAAAGCAAAACAAAAAGAAGAAGAACGTCAAGCAGAAGAAAAGAAACGAGTGTGGGCGAACGAAGGAATCGCCATCTTTGGAGAAATCCTACACCGAAACTCTAACGATCAACAAAACTTGGTTGCCGAATTGGTTAAGAACTTTGTTAAAATTTTGGAGGCAAACCAAGGTGCAATTTATTTGCTAAATGACGATACCCAAGAAAAGTATCTTGAATTGGTTGCCGCTTATGCTTGGGATCGAAAAAAACTAATAGAGAAAAAGGTTTTTATTGGAGAAGGGCTTGTGGGCGCCTGTTTCCACGAAAAAGAGACTATTTATATCACAAAAGTACCCGACAATTACATTAAAATCACCTCCGGCCTTGGCGATGCATTACCCACATCGCTGGTGATTGTGCCACTCAAAAATGAAACAGAAATACTTGGTGTATTGGAATTGGCATCCTTTAACCTGCTGGAACAATATCAAATAGAGTTCCTTGAAAAAGTTTGTCAGAACGTTGCCAACACCCTATCGGTGGTAAAAATCAATGAACGCACCAAACAATTATTAAAACAATCGCAAGAACAAGCCGCTCTCATGCATTCGCAGGAGGAAGAAATGCGCCAAAATATGGAAGAGCTTTTAGCCACCCAGGAAGAAATGGCACGAAAAGAACGCGAAATGAACCTGCGTATGGAGGCCATTGGTGGATTAGCCTTATTTATCGAATACGATTTCAACGGCACCATTCTTTCAGTCAATAGCAGAACATGCCAGATCACAGGATACAGCAGAGATGAGTTAGTAAATCGTCATCACAGTTTACTTTTTGACAAACAAGACTATTCAAAATCAGAAAACTATAACAAGTTCTGGAGTATCATGCGCAGCGGCAAATCCTATAGTGGTATCTTCCGCCGCAAGACAAAAGAGGGGCGTTTTATCACGGTCAAAGGATTTATTCACCCAATCTTTGATGAAGATGGTTCTCCGCTAAAAATCATAGAAATCAGCGTCGAAATAGACGATATTCTTGAAAAGCCTAATGAAGAATAGGAAATAGATATCATTTGAGCAAAAAAGAAAAATATTTTTCAAACATTTTTTATTTATTAACGATAAAGCTGTATATTTGCGGTTCGTTAAACAAGGGTGTAAATTATTGAAGTTCAAAATATAAAAGTTATCAGCAATGACAAAAGCAGATATTGTAAACGAAGTGTCAAAGAACACAGGAATTGAGAAAGTGGTTGTGCAACGCACCATCGAAGCGATGATGGAAACAGTCAAAGCCACCTTGGAAAAAGGCGACAACGTATATCTTCGCGGATTTGGAAGTTTTATTGTTAAGAAACGTCGTCAGAAAAAGGCGCGTAACATTTCCAAACAAGCAACTATTATTGTCCCAGAGCATTATATTCCAGCTTTTAAGCCGGCGAAGACATTTGTAACCCAAGTAAAAGAAAACGTAAAAGTAAAATAATTAAAGGAGGAAAATCTATGCCATGCGGAAAAAAACGTAAACGCCATAAGATGGCAACTCACAAACGGAAAAAACGTCTGAGAAAAAATAGGCATAAAAAGAAAAAATAGTTTGCCTTCCTACGGGCAACGGAAACTATTTTTACCCGTTAAACCTATCGAGCACAGCTCTTTAGGTTTTCGTTTTTTAATCGCATCTCCCGTTTGTTCACCCTTAAAAACCTTGTTGTGTGAGTGTTACTAAAGAAATGATTATCGATGTATCGACTAATGAAACAACCATAGCCTTACTTGAAAATAAAAAGCTGGTTGAAATCTATAAAGATCGAAACGAAGATAAATTCTCGGTGGGAGATATTTATCTCGCCAAAGTAAAAAAAATTATGCCCGGATTAAACGCAGCTTTCGTTAACGTAGGTTACCAACGCGATGCGTTTTTACACTACCTCGACTTAGGCCCACAATTTCAAACCTTTAATAAAATTGTATCCGCCGCTCTCCAGGGCAAAGATGTTACCCCATTAAGTAAAATCAAACCCGAACCGGATATTGATAAAAATGGAAAAATCACCGATGTTTTAACCGAAGGACAGATTGTATTAGTCCAAATTGCCAAAGAACCGATTTCAACAAAGGGACCAAGATTAACTTCTGAAATTAGCATAGCCGGGCGAAATATTGTTTTAATGCCCTTCAGCAATAAAGTCAATATTTCACAAAAAATATCTTCGAGTTTTGAAAAAATTCGATTAAAAAAGCTTTTAACTACAATAAAACCAAAAAATTACGGAGTGATTATTCGAACGGTTGCCCAAGCCCAACGAGCTGCCAATCTCGACACCGAACTCCGCGAACTAATTGCCCGATGGGAAGATGCCTTGGGAAAACTTAAATCGGCCAAAGCCCCAAAACTGATATTAGGCGAAATCGACCGAACTACAGCTCTGATTCGCGATCTTTTTAACGATTCGTTTAATAATGTATTCATAAACGATGCTCGTCTTTTCCGTGAAATTCAAGAGTATGTACAAAGTATCGCCCCCGATAAGCAAAAAATTATAAAACTCTATCAAGGCAAAGCTCCGATATTTGACCAATTTGAAATCAGTAATCAAATCCGATCGCACTTCGGAAAAACCGTTGCACTCAAAAAAGGGGCTTATCTGATCATTGAACACACCGAAGCCCTCCACGTTATTGATGTAAACTCCGGAACACGCAACAAAGCCGAAGTGGATCAGGAAAACAACGCCTTCGATGTTAACCTCACAGCAGCGGAAGAAATAGCCCGACAGCTGCGTCTTCGTGATATGGGCGGTATTGTTGTTGTCGATTTTATTGATATGGTTGATCCGGATCATCGACAAAAACTATACGAGTTTATGAAGGCACAAATGGAGAAAGATCGGGCAAAGCATCAAATTCTGCCCCTGAGCAAATTTGGCCTGATGGAAATCACCCGACAGCGTGTCCGTCCAATCATGAGCATTAAAAATTCCGAAACCTGCCCTGTGTGTAACGGAAAAGGAGAAGTGCAGCCAACCATTTTGCTTGTTGAAGAAATCGAAAATCGATTGAGTTACTTTGTAGAAGTGGAAAAACATAAAAAACTTCAACTCAAAGTGCATCCATTTGTTTATGCCTATTTAACCAAAGGCTTTATTAATCAATTGATAAAATGGCGATTTAAATATAAAATCAGCTTAAAAGCCTATCCCGATGCTTCAGGAGCTTTTCTTGAATACGATTTCTTTGATAAAGAAGGGAATCCATTGACTACCTAACGGTTGTTGGCAAATTTTTTGCAGGCTGCATCCTCTAAACCCAAAAATAATCCGCTATGAAACAAACATTTCTATTTATTTGCACTCAACCTCTGCCCTTATCATTAAAAAAAAGGTTGCATACATCCAAAACACTTCGATTTTTTTTGTTTTGGATTTTTGTTTCATTAACTACCTTTAGTTTTGGTCAAGTTCTTGAACCGGTAAAATGGAACTTTGAGCTAAAAAAAATCAATGACACCATTTACACCGTAGTGGGTAAAGCAACGATAGAAAAAGGCTGGCATCTGTATTCTCAACATTTGCCCCAAGGAAACATTGCTTTACCAACACGTTTTGAGTTTGAAGAAAATCCCGTAATCGAGTTGATAGGGAAAGTTGAGGAAAAATCGGAGGTGATTGAAAAAGAAGATGCTACAGTCGGAGCTATGAGTCGTTTCTTTGCCAATGAAGCACTCTTTGAACAAAAAATAAAAGTCTTAAATCCAAATACTACTATCAAAGGTTTGGTAGAATTTATGGCCTGCGATGAGGAACAATGTATCCCTCCGGCGGAACACCACTTCGAATTAACCATACAAGACCAATCGATGCTAACAGAAAAAACTGAAGAACCGCAGGCAAAAAATCTTTCACTCTGGGCTGTTATTCTGGAAGCAATCCTTTGGGGATTCGCAGCTCTGCTTACCCCATGTGTATTTCCTATGGTCCCGATGACCATTAGTTTTTTCATAAAAAGTACCCAAAACAAACTTCGCTCAAAAATCAATGCCGGATTTTTTGGAATATCCATTGTAGCACTTTATACTCTTCCTATTGCAGCCATAATTTTCATAACTTACATTTTTGGAGGAGAATCAGTTACGGCCGATATTTTTAATTGGTTATCAACTCATTGGGTTCCCAACATTTTATTTTTCCTGATATTTATGATTTTTGCCGCATCTTTTTTTGGTGCATTTGAGATTGTGTTACCAAACTGGATGGTTAATAAAGCCGACTCAAAAGCCGATCGTGGCGGGTTAATCGGTTCATTTTTTATGGCTTTAACCTTGGTATTAGTTTCGTTCTCATGCACAGGGCCAATCGTTGGAACCATTATTGTAAAATCAACCCAAGGCGAAATTTGGGAACCGGTTATTACAATGTTATTTTTCTCGGTAGCCTTTGCACTTCCTTTTACCCTTCTGGCGTTTTTCCCCTCATGGCTTAATAATTTGCCTAAATCTGGTGGTTGGCTAAACAACGTAAAAGTTGTATTAGGCTTTATCGAAGTAGCTCTAGGACTTAAATTTTTAAGCGTAGCCGATCAGGTTTATCATTGGGGAATCCTCGACCGAGAAGTCTATCTTTCCATTTGGATTGTAACCTTCACTCTGTTAGGATTTTATCTTTTGGGTAAGCTAAAATTCAAACACGATTCCGAATCGTCACACATAGGTGTATTTAGACTTTTCTTATCAATAATAACCTTTTCTTTCGTGCTCTACATGATTCCGGGACTCTGGGGAGCTCCTTTAAAAATGCTGAGCGGATATTTACCACCGCAAAACAGCCTCGATTTTGATCTCAATAGAATTATCCGCGAAAACGTCCAAAATTCATCATTTGTTGTACAAGCACAAACAAATATAAACTCAGACGAAATGTGCGATAAACCTAAATACAGTGATCTTCTGCACCTTCCCCATGGACTACAAGGATATTTTGATTACGAACAAGGTCTAAAATGCGCCCGACAAACCGGTAAGCCCATTTTTATCGATTTCACCGGCCATGGATGTGTTAACTGTAGAGAAATGGAAGCTAATGTTTGGAGCGATCCAAGAGTACAAAAAATTTTACGCGATAACTTCATTATTATTGCCCTTTATGTCGATGATAAAACCGAACTTCCCGAATCGGAATGGGTTGTTAGCCAACGCGATGGAAAAGTTAAAAAAACGATCGGGAAAAAATGGGCTGATTTTCAAATCACTCGCTACAACGTAAATGCTCAGCCTTACTATGTTTTACTCGATCACAAAGAAAATTTGCTCATGCCACCACGAGCCTATAACCTAGACGTGGAACAATTTATCGAATTTCTCAAAGAAGGTTTGAAAAATTTTGAAAAATCGAAACTAAAGTAGTACTTTGGAACCGATTTTGCTACTACAAGACGTTACAATCGAGTAAACGTTGTGGAGGGAACCGGACACATGCGATTTTTTATTTTTGCTTTATTATTTACATTTTTTCTTACCGGAGGGCGTCCTAGCTTTGCTAACAACAACCCGACACCTCCCATTTCCTTTTATTTTGATCATGACTCAATCAAAAACGATCAGCAAATTATTAATCATCTGCCAAAATTCGAAAAAATCAATGCAGACCAATTGAACTTTCCTCCTAGTGAAGGAACTTATTGGATTTCCGTATTGCTTACCAATAAAAATAACTTTCCTGCAGATTTCATAGTGGAGATCGATAATTTATTGACTAGACCATATTTTTTTGTTTACCAAAACGACAGTTTAATTTCTGTTCCCCAAAATATTTACGACCAACATTCCCATTCGATCATAATGAACATAAAAGGGAACGACTCTACAAGGATTTTTATCAAAGTTCCAACCCGCGGCTTTACTACCATTATTCCGCTCAAAATACATACACTGAAACAATTTACCCAACATCATAGTTTGCACACGGCACTTATCGGTTTGGTGCTTGGATTTATGATTTTGGTATTGATTTTGTCAGCCCTTTTATGGATTTTTGGCAGAAATAAAGCATGGATTTACCTTTTTTCTTTCGTGTTAACTTCCAGCATATATCATTTTTTAATGGAAGGGCTTGGCTATGCTCTCAACTTTGACTTTGATTCATTGAGCCATTTATTTTTTGCCAAAGCCATGATGCCCTTGGCTTCAGGATTTTTAGGTTTATTTCTTTTAGAATTTTTGGATATAAAGAAGATTTTCCCAATTTTCTATAAAAAAGGTAAAATTGCTGCCGTAATTATTATGGCAACAACACTTATCTATCCATTGTTCCCCAACTATCATTCCCTCTTATACAATTATACCTATGTTGTCATTGGTGGCGGAATATTGTTTTCCTATTTGATTCTCCACAAAGTTTGGGGAATAAATAAAAAAATCACCCTAATCCTCACAACCGGAGTTACACTTCTATTAATTTCTTTGGTTTTAAAAATTGCTCTCGATTTTGGCATTGTTCCTTTAAAACCAATCTTTAAAAATATTCCAAAGATAGGATATGCCGGATTATTGGTTTCTTTAATATATGCACTGTTCGAACGATTTAGGATCAATAATCAAGAACTGACTCGTTTGAACATTAAGTTAGACGAGTTAGTAAAAGAACGTACTGCTGAAATAAATAATCAAAACGAGGAGTTAAAGACACAAGCCGAAGAGTTAAGTTCACAGCGTGAACAACTTATGCTGCAAAAAGAGGAATTGGAGACCCAAACCGAAGAGTTGCGTTCGCAAACTGAAATGCTTTTAGCCCAAAAAATTGAGCTAGAGCGTTTACAACTGGCTGTGTCAAACACCGACAATCTCATTTATTTGTTTGACAGCGAAGGATATTTAATCTGGTATAACAAAGCATTCAGCAGTTATTTGCAAAATAATCAGAATAAAAACAACCAACAAAAGTTCCATATCACTGAAATTAGTACCAATAGTAAAATTAAGACTCTGTTTGAAAATTGCCAGAAACTTGGAACCTCAGTAACCTATGAATCATCAATACATGAAAAACCTGGGGTATCCCGCTACTTTCAAACTGTGTTGACTCCTATTTTTGAAGAAAACAATCTCAAATATCTGATTGCCATTGACTCCGATATCACCACGATCAAAACCTACGAATTGGAGATTGAAAGGCAACGGAATATTGCCATTGAACGCCAGGAAGAGTTGGAACTTCAGCAAATGGAAATCACTGATAGTCTTCGGTACGCTCAACGAATTCAAAATGCTATTTTACCAAAAGAAAAAGACATCAAAAATTTCTTCCCGAACAGCTTCGTCATTTTCAAACCACGGGATATTGTAAGCGGTGATTTTTACTGGTTTCATCGCATCGAAAATAAATACATCTTTGCAGCTATCGATTGTACAGGTCATGGAGTTCCGGGAGCTTTCATGTCAATCATTGGAACCTATTTGCTAAACAATATTATCATTCAGAATAGAGAGACTCAACCTACAGAAATTCTCAAACAACTGAACCGGAAACTTAAAATTTCACTAAAAAACGATAACGTTGCAGAACAGACAAACGATGGAATGGATATAGCTTTAGTTGCTCTCAATTTAGGTACCCTTAAACTAAACTTTGCCGGGGCCATGCGTCAAATGTTCTTGGTCACGCAAAACGATTTTATTGAGGTTAAAGGGGATAAAATTCCTATCACAAGCGAAATTGCAGGCAACACCATGGCTAAGTATAACGACTGGGAATTTGATATCGCTCCCGGCGACCGTTTTTATCTATTTAGCGATGGAATGATCGATCAGTTTGGAGGTCCGGAAAATAAAAAGTTTCTCACAAAACGCTTCAAACAAATGTTGCTCGATAGTCAATCCTACCATATGGATGAACAGAAAAAAATGATCAATCAAACCATTCAAGACTGGATTGGCAATAATCCACAAGTTGACGACATTTTAATTCTGGGTGTTGAAATTTAACCATGATATTCCTAAGCAATAACCAATTGTAAATTGCGTTTTTCAGTGTATCTTTATCCGAATTTTTTAGGAAATCATGGTCACCTTGCGAAAATCAGTGCAACAGAAAACAGCACAACCAATAATCCGAAAAATTGTTATTTTGGCATCGACAACACTTGTTGGCCTTACCCACTCAGCAAATGCTCAAAGTGTCAGAAAATACAGTAATGAATTTTTAGCTATTGGAGTAAGTGCCCGGGGAGTAGGCATGGGTAATTCAGTAGTGGCATCTACTTCTGATGTTTTTTCAACCTATTACAATCCGACCGGACTACTTTCCATTGAAAAAGATATTCAACTGGGATATATGCATTCCGAACATTTTGCCGGAATTGCCAAATTCGACTATGGAGCAGTGTCGTACCGGATATCACCGAATCAAGCTGCCGCACTTTCCTTCATTCGATTTGGAGTAGATAACATCCCTAATACGTTAAACCTATACGCCGATGGCGTATTAAACTACGATCGGGTTACTATGTTTTCGGTCGCCGATATGGCGTTTTTTGGTTCGTATGCACAAACTCTCCCCATTGAAAACCTTCAGGTAGGTGGCAATGTTAAAATAATTCACCGAATCGCCGGCAGTTTTGCAAAAGCCTGGGGATTTGGCTTCGATATAGCAGCTCGCTATTATCAAAACCACTGGACATTTGCAGCTATCGCTCGCGATGTTACCGGAACCTTTAACGCTTGGAGTTTTAATACCGGTGAACTCCGGGAAGTTTTTATCATTACAGGAAACGAAATTCCGGAAAATTCCCTGGAGATTACTTCTCCCCGTCTGATTGGTGCCGTTGCCTACAATCGAACCATTTTCGAAAAACTTAATTTGCTGGGGGAAGTCAATATAGATATTACCACCGATAAAAAGCGAAATACTTTAATAAAATCCAACTTCATTAGTATTGATCCGCAAATGGGAATTGAAATCGGATACGATAAAACGGTATATGCCCGTTTAGGAGTTCACAATTTTCAAAAAGAGACATCCGAGAGTGGCTCAAAACATTTCACGGTCTTACCAAGCATTGGAATTGGCTTAGTTATCAACAATTTAGGTGTTGACTATGCTTACAGCGACTTGGGTAATGTTTCGGGGGCTCTTTATTCTCATATGGTTTCACTCCATTACAATCTTTATCGTTCCAAAAATCATTAAACCTCGCTCACAATCCCGAACGAAATTTTCGTATTTCAGCGTCGAGAGTTTTGTAATTGGGATTGATCTCCTGCATCAGAGCATGAAACTTGTCGCCATGGTTCAAGACCTTGGTGTGACATAACTCGTGAATCAACACATGATCGATCAAATGATCGGGCAAAAGCATCAAATAGAGGTTAAGATTGATTTTCAAATCTTTAGTACAACTTCCCCAACGGCTTTTTAATTTTTTGATAGAAAGTTTCCGAACCGTAAAACCATAGAGTGAAGCAAGTTCGGCTAACCGACGCGGTAAATAAATATTGGCTTCAATGCGCAGAATTTTGAGCATGACTTGTTTAATAAAATCCTGCACCTGAGGCTCTTCCCAACCCCAATCGACAGGAATTTCAATAGTAACCTTTTTATTTATAACTGCAGATTTGGGTTGAGCTATCATTGATTTTTTCAATATCCATTCAAAATACCTTGACCGTGGTAAGCATTCAGGGGAAAATAGTTTGGGATTTATGTTTTTTGGCAAGGTTGATATCCAATATTTTATTTGCAGTCGATGTTGATCAACAAATTCCGCAATCTGGCGATGATTTGCTCTTTGGGGAGCACTGATTGATATTTTTCCGTTATCTATTAGGCGAAGGGTGATTTTTCGAATGTTTTTCCTTTGAAGCAATGTGATTGTTCCAAACTCAATATCGAAAAAAGAGGTCATCAAACGAAAGTGATTTTTCGGTGGATAGATTAGCCCATGTTTAGCCTTTTCTCGGCACTAATCTGTATCGTGTTGTGTTTGAATTTTGGAAACGCCTCCGCTAACGATGAATTTCATAGCTTCCGCAGGCGAAACATCGATAGATTTAACCAAAGATGCCGGTACAACGTATAGTTCACCCAATAATCCGTAGGAACTTGGAAAATAAACAGCAACATGTCCTTCGGGGATAGATAGGAACTCTAAGTTGGATTGTATTAGAAATCCTAATCGCTGTATTTGATTTTGTGGATCAATGGTTACCAAAACGGGATTGTCGAATTTTTTTTCTTTGCCGATAAATGCAGAAAAAAGATCCTTGATGGAGGTATAAACAAGCTTTAGTATTGGAGCTTTGTTGATCATTCTGTCAACATAGGCATAGATGGGTGTTGCCACTAAAAGCTGAAACAAGAATCCCAGTAATGTTACCGATAAAAGCATCACCATAATTCCTAACCCGGGAACTCCGATGGGAATGAATCCGTCGAGCCAAATCAAAAGAGAGTAAAGCAAATAAAAGGTGATGCCTATAGGCAAAACAAAAATCAACCCCTGAATGAAATATTGCAATATACGGCGCATAAATAAATATTTTAGTTTTTTCTATTCAAACCACCGCACAAACGATTCAAGAATATTAAAGCCATCGGTATTTCCAAGTTCAGCATCAGCTGCACGTTCGGGATGCGGCATCATTCCATAAACATTTTTTTGCTTATTGCAAATTCCCGCAATGAAGTTCACGCTCCCATTCGGGTTTGAATCATCACTTATACGTCCTTTCTCGTCACAATATCGGAACAATACCTGCCCATTTTCTTCGATTTCGTTTAAGGTATTATCGTCGGCGTAGAATCGGCCTTCACCATGGGCAATGGGAATGTTTAAGGGTTTGGTACCAACCTTCGATGTGAAGGCTGTTTTGGGATTATCGGGCAAAATATATTGGTTTTTGCAAATAAATTTCCGTGAAAGATTAGGTAAAAGTACGCCCGAAAGTAAGCCTGCTTCACAGAGTATCTGAAACCCGTTACATATTCCAAAAACAGGCCGACCGCTATTGGCGAAACGAATAACTTCCTGCATTATTGGACTGTATCGTGCTAACGCTCCCGGTCGTAAATAATCGCCGTATGTGAACCCTCCGGGTAAAGCAATGGCGTCAATATCAGGCAAGTTACTGTCTTTGTGCCATAAACGCTCAACCTCATGCCCCATGATTGTTTCAAGGGTATAGATCATATCATGATCACAATTCGAACCGGGAAAAATCACTACTCCAAATTTCATGTTCTAATTATTTTTTGTTTAACGTATATACTCATTACTCCGGCAAAATTTGCCCTTAAAAAAATCGTTTTGGTAATTCCGCTTTAAAACATCGTGGCTATTTCTTTTTTTGAAGACCAAAATAGTGTTTGCCACCCCAAGAGGTTTTACCATTTATCGCACTGCAAATATACTATTTTGCAATGGAAACTTTTCGCTTTTCAAAGGATAAAAAAGGGACAGTGTTTGACACCATTTGTTTCATTTTCAATCAAACTAAATGTAGCATTTCTTTGATGCGTGTTTCCTCAAACAACTTCGAATTTATTCTGTTACATCTCCATAAACCTTAGGTAAAGTGATTTGTTAGTTAGGCATGACCCGTGAAAAACCGATTCTATTTTATGACTCCCATTGCAATCTATGCCATGCAGTGGTGAATTTTATTAAAAAACGTTGTCCAACAGACCGCTTGTCTATCGTTGCGTTAGATAGCCAAATGGCAACAGAGATTTTATCAGCATTTTCCGGAGATGCAAAAAAGATTGATAGCGTGGTGGTGTTGAAAAATAGCCGTTTATATCTAAAATCATCGGCCATGGTTGAAGTATTGAAACTTATGCCAATGCCGTGGAAAATCCTTGTGGTGACGGGTATCGTGCCTAGATTTGTACGTGACCGGATTTACGATTTTATTGCTGAAAACCGTTATCGATGGTTTGGGGTTTGTGAAAAATGTCAAACCACTCCTAACGATTAGTTAAAAACGGTATAACCCTCTTTGGAGTAATTTTGTCGGGAGTTACTTGATATTGAACAGGAATAATTTTCACTCCTGATTCAAAAGCCTCCAATAAAAGTTTCGAATAAATGGGATCAATATCCCAAGCCGGTGCAAAAGCATGAACATCCGTACGTTGAATGACATAAATCATGGCCGCATTGTGACCTTGCCTCATCACTTCCATTAAGGTCTTCAAGTGTTTCTGCCCACGAAGAGTTTTAGCATCAGGAAAACGAGCAACACCGGAATCGTTCAAGGTAACGTTTTTAACCTCAATATACCACGATTCTGAGTTGTCCTCTCCAAAAATATCGAACCTGCTATCACCAAAAACCACTTCGCGACGAATATTCTCCAGCTTTGGAACGGTTGTGAATGCCCCTGTTTGTAGTAACTCGTAAATCAGACGGTTTGGAACATTGGTATTGATTCCCACCCAAATTCCGTTAATTTTTATCATTTCCCATGTATAAGGCAATTTTCGCTGTGGGTTATTGCTATAACTTAAGAACACCTCAGCCATCGGTTCCAAACAACTCATCATTGAACCTGAATTTGGACAATGAGCAGTGATTATCTGTCCGTCATCGAGCTGAACATCGACAAGAAAACGTTGGTAACGCTTCAAAAAACGCCCATGAATTAAAGGTGGAAGAATCATTATAATTATTTTTCCATAAAACGTTTTGATAACTTAAATGTTGGATTGTAGTGTGATCGGGCATTAAAATTTTTGCCCAACCCATTCGCTTTGATTCGTTTTTGCCGGTTCAATTGGCAATAAAGGCAATCTTTTATACTTTTGCACATATTTTCTAGACCTGAATGAAATTTGTTTTACAAAATAATGCCAACGCCGTCGGACCAAGAGCCGGTATCATTACAACCGACCATGGTCAGATTGAAACCCCGATTTTTATGCCTGTGGGGACTGTGGGAACAGTAAAAGCTGTGCTACATAAAGAACTCATCGATGAAATTAAAGCTCAAATTATTTTAAGCAATACCTATCACCTTTATTTGCGCCCGGGAAACTCTATTATGGAAAAGGCTGGCGGGCTTCATCAATTTATAAATTGGCAACTTCCGATTTTAACCGACAGCGGCGGTTTTCAAGTTTTCTCTCTTTCTGATATTCGAAAAATCAAAGAAGATGGCGTTGAATTTCGTTCCCACATCGACGGTTCAAAGCACTTTTTTACCCCCGAAAATGTGGTTGATACCCAACGAATAATCGGTTCGGATATCATGATGGCGCTTGACGAATGCCCTCCGGGAGACTGCGATTACGCATATGCGAAAAAATCACTTGCTTTAACCCGACGATGGCTTGAGCGTGGATATAAACACTTCCAAAACACCTCACCACGATACGGTCATTCCCAAACCTTTTTTCCGATAGTTCAGGGTGCCGGTTTTGCCGATTTACGCCGCGAAGCCGCAAAACATGTGGCCGACATGGGAACAGAAGGCATTGCCATAGGCGGACTTTCGGTGGGAGAACCTACCGAAGTTATGTACGCAATGATTGAAGAAACCAATCAACATCTTCCCATTGATAAGCCTCGCTACCTAATGGGCGTTGGAACTCCGGCAAATATCATTGAAGCCATCGATCGCGGGATTGATATGTTTGACTGTGTAATGCCTACACGAAACGGACGAAACGGTATGCTTTTCACATGGAACGGCATAATAAACATCCGAAACAAAAAATGGGAAACCGAATTCTCATCCCTCGACCCGCTGGGAACCAATTATGTTGATCGACATTTTACCCTTGCCTATTTGCGACATCTGTTTCAAGTCGGCGAATATTTAGGTCCACAAATCGCCAGCATTCACAATCTGGCCTTCTATTTATCGTTAGTTAAAACAGCCCGCGCAAAAATTCTCGATGGAACATTTCATCAGTGGAAAAAAGAGATTTTGCCCAATATTACCCGAAGATTGTAATCCCATTTCGCTATGTTTTTAAACAAGCTCGATCGCTACATTTTACGCAAATTCCTGGGAACCTATTTTTACGCAATAGCCTTACTGACCGTTTTGGTTGTAATATTTGATTTATCAGAGCGTCTCGATGATTTTTTAGCCAATCAAGCTCCGGTTGAGGGTATTATTTTTGACTATTATCTAAATTTCGTTCCTTACATTATAAACCTTTTCAGTGGGCTGTTTACCTTTATTGCGGTCATCTTCTTTACATCGAAAATGACCGCCCATAGCGAAATTATTGCTATTCTCAGCAGTGGAGTCAGTTATCGCCGATTTCTCCGACCCTATTTCGTCGGAGGAATCTTAATCGCACTTCTCTCGTTTTATCTGATTAACTGGGTAATTCCCCATGCTACTGCCCGAAGGCTTGAGTTTGAAGAAAAATATTATCGTGAATCGGCATACCAAAATCGCGAGCGAAATATTCACCGGCAAATCCAACCCGGGGTTTATATCTACATGCAATCCTACAACACAGCTCTTAATATTGGATATAAATTTACTCTTGAACGATTTGAAAATCAACGATTAAAAGAAAAAATCGTTTCCGATTACATAAAATGGGACACAACAAAAAAATGTTGGACAATCTATAACTACTATCAGCGTCAATACGATTCCATTTCAGAGAGCCTTACTACAGGGGCATCCAAAGACACCCTTCTTCCCAATTTCGACTATCGCGATTACTCAAGCCGAATACAAATGATTGAAACCCTAAACTTCGGTGAACTAATGAATTATATTGAGAAACAACGACTAAGCGGAACTTCAAATATTGCTGTCTACAAAATTGAAAAACACAAGCGTTTGGCCCTTCCCTTTGCCTCCATCATTTTATCCATTATGGGAGTTTGTATCTCTTCGGAAAAACGCCGCGGAGGAATGGGTTTAAATCTTGGATTAGGCTTAGCGTTGGCATTTTCTTACATTATGATGCTGCAAGTCACGCAAGTGTTTGCCATCAATGCCGGATTCAATCCACTGTTATCGTTGTGGATACCCAACGTTATTTATATGATAATCACCTTTTTGTTATACAAACGAGCTTCACGGTAATCCAATGTTTGCTCAAAAACATTGACAGAAATCATCAAAATAATCAAAAAATACGTATCATTGCATAATTAAAGAGACAAATTTTGTCAAAATTTAAACACCAGAACAATGAAAGAAGAGCAGAATCTATTTAAACAAAAAACCGAAGAACTGCAAAAGCGAAAAGAGATAGCTGAAGCAGGCGGAGGGCAGGAAGCTGCAGCCAAGCAAGAGGCTAAAGGAAAAATGACCGCTCGCAAGCGGATACTTGCCCTATTGGATGAAGGCTCATTCCAGGAGTATGACCTCTTTGTGCAACACGATGCACGTGATTTTGACATGGCCAATAAATTTCTAGCCGGCGACGGAGTTATCACCGGAACAGGAACTATTTACGGACAACCGGTTTGCGTTTATGCCCAGGACTTTACCGTAGAGGGTGGCTCGCTTGGATTTGCCCATGCCCGTAAAATCACTAAGATCATGGATCACGCTCTGAAGATGCGCATGCCTCTCATAGGTATCAACGACTCAGGAGGTGCCCGTATTCAGGAAGGAGTAAACTCACTAGCCGGATATGGCGAAATATTTTTCCGAAACACCCTAAACTCTGGAGTTATCCCACAAATCAGCGTTATTTTAGGTCCATGTGCAGGAGGAGCCGTTTACTCTCCAGCTCTCACCGATTTCGTTTTTGTGGTTGAAAACATTTCCAAAATGTTCATTACCGGACCGGAGGTTATTAAGGCTGTTCTTGGCGAAGAAATTTCTATGGAAGATCTCGGGGGTGCTCGAGTCCATGCAGAAATCTCCGGAAACGCTCATTTTTATTCAAAAAGTGAAAAAGAATGTTTTGACCAAATCAAAAAACTCCTCACTTTCATACCATGGAACAATGGACAAAAAGCAAGAGCATTTCCACCAAAACCACCGAAACCTGAATACAAAATCGA
>DAOTAV010000022.1:0-19204 GCA_035382785.1 Salinivirgaceae bacterium
GATTATATTTGAAACCAAATTTAACTTACATTACACACTTTTAGGGATACTACCCAGAAAAAAAGTCGTTATAGTTTAGTTCCGGATTCAAAGCCTGCATATTTTGTCTTACCTTATCTTTGTCAAATTGGATCTCACGAGTAACCATTCCCCCATCAGCAAAGAGATTTAACCCAAAATAAAAATTCTGTTTCAGGAAACGAACATTCAAGGTTTTTGCTCGGAGTTCAACATTGGTCAGAAACATATCGTCGCCAACCACTCGATTACGCAACACTCCCCGAAGAGACTTAGCACCACCTAAGCCTTCGTTGTTGGCACCTCGCAAAAAAGTAGTAGTTAAATAAGGTTGAAAATAAAAAGGAGCCTTTCCAAAAAGTGTATTTTGATACATTATCCGGTAGGCAAAGACCAAATATTTGGGAATCAGCGTAAAATACTGTCGGTGAATAATGGCTGTTTTAGCATAGGTTTCTGCCGGCTGACCTTTCATTCGGGGATATAAAGTTATCACCACTTCGGTAAAAATACCCTTAAAGGGATTGGGTTCATTATCGCGATTATCATACACAATTCCTCCTTTAAGAAACGGGTGAATTCCGCCATCTTTCTCATCGTTTGGAATAACCTCCCATTTGACATATAAGTCATACAATGATGCTGTATCGGGTAAAGCCGAATGATTTCGGCGTCCGCGATTTAGGCGATCAATATCAAGACTTCCAATCCGATAATCGTAAATGCCCGTTCCTCCTATCCAACGAAAATTTCCCATAAAACCTTGTTGAACATCGAGTGTGAATCGGAAGATTTTGCGATCGTGGGCATAAAACAACCGGGAACGATATTTGTCGGAATCTTCATCAATCCATTCCGAATTATAAACAGCTTGCGAACCGTTAAAACCATAAAAACTCATTGCTTGCTCGGTTAAGTAACTCAAATCGGTTGTTATTCGGTAACCCGGGATGAGATACTTTGAATCGTAAAAAAATCGGTTAATTCCGGAACCCTTTGTAAACCTGCTTATTTCGAAGTAAAGAGAATGAAGATATTCAGGATAGGTTGACCCATCACCAAAATAATAAAAATTGGTAAGACCGCCGTATTGCAAACCAAGATCAGAATCAAAGGTAATGGTTGGCAAAGCTCCTAACGTCCATCCTTTTTTTACCTCGGTTGAATCAATATCTGTATTAGCATTCGATATGAATGTTGAAAAACATACCATTGACAAGAAAACAAAACGTTTTATCAAATTGCTATTCACAAAACAAGAGTTTGAATGTCGATATAAATTTGTAGTTTTGCCTTCAAAAATAAAGGAACGATGACATAATTCCTAATTTTTAAAAAAAAAACCAGCTTTTCAATTTTTTAACCATGTATCTCTTAATTAAAAACATCAAAAAACTTATACAGGTAGAAGACGCCCCAAAAACATGGGTTGCCGGCGCCGACATGGATAAACTTCCAACGCTTGATAATGCTTATCTGTTAATACGCAACGATAGGATTGAAGATTTTGGACCGATGGAACAATGTCCAAATATAGATGCCACTACAATCGATGCTGCAGAACGCTTTGTTTTCCCTTCTTTTTGCGATAGCCACACTCACATTGTTTACGCCGGAAGTCGCGAATTAGAATATGTTGATAAAATCCGTGGATTATCGTATGAAGAAATTGCAAAACGAGGTGGTGGAATCTTAAATTCAGCCAAACGTTTGGCACAATCTAATGAACAAGAACTCTACGACCAAGCTTTAGAACGGATAAAAGAAGTGATTGGTTTTGGAACCGGAGCCATTGAAATTAAATCGGGGTATGGCCTTGATACTGAAAATGAGCTAAAAATGCTACGAGTAATTAAACGTTTGAAAGAAACCACTCCGCTGATTATCAAATCGACATTTCTTGGTGCCCACAGCATTCCTTTAGAATATCGAGGACGTCAAGATGAGTATGTTGATTTAATCATCAACGAAATGTTGCCTCAGGTTGCCACAGAAGATTTGGCTGATTATGTTGATGTGTTTTGCGATAAAGGATTTTTTACGGTTGAAGACACCGACCGCATTCTTTGTGCCGCTATGAAATATGGATTGCGCCCAAAAATCCACGCCAACGAGCTTGACCATTCCGGTGGAGTTCAGGTTGGAGTTAAATACAATGCGCTATCGGTAGATCACCTCGAATACGTTGGAAAAGAAGAAATTGAAGCATTGAAAAATTCCGAAACCATGCCAACCGTACTTCCCGGAGCGGCATTCTTTCTGAATATGGTTTGTTCGCCGGTTCGAGAAATGATTAATGCAGGATTGCCGGTTGCGCTGGCATCCGACTTTAATCCCGGGTCATCCCCTTCGGGAAACATGAAATTTATAATGTCGCTTGGTTGCATCAATTACAAAATGACTCCCAATGAGGTGATTAACGCCACCACTATTAACACAGCCTATGCTATGGGAATTGAAGATATAGCCGGCTCGATTGCCAAAGGGAAAAAAGCAAATCTTTTTATCACAAAAAAAATTCCCACCATTGAGTTTTTCCCTTATGCTTACACTAGTCATTTAATTGATCAGGTAATATTGAACGGAAAAGTCATAGAATCAATACTATAAAACAATCAAATACATTATTTTATGTCAAAAAAAATTATTGAATGTGTTCCCAATTTCAGCGAAGGGAACGATATGCAAATCATTAAACAAATAACAGATCAAATTGAATCGGTTGAAGGTGTTCGATTGTTAGATGTGGATCCCGGAAAAGCAACTAATCGTACAGTGGTAACCTTTGTTGGAACACCCGAGGAAGTATGTGAAGCAGTGTTTAGGGCAGTGAAAAAAGCGCAAGAGCTTATCGATATGCGTAAGCACAAAGGAGCCCATCCGCGTTTTGGAGCCACCGACGTATGCCCCTTGGTGCCGGTTTCGAATATCACAATGGAAGAAGTGGTTGACTATGCCCATAAGTTAGCCGAACGCATTGGTCGAGAGTTAAGTATCCCTGTGTATTGCTATGAATTTGCAGCCAAAGAAGCAAAACGTAAAAATTTAGCATCATGCCGAGCCGGCGAATATGAAGCATTACCGCAGCGTATTGTTTCAGCCGAATGGCGTCCCGATTATGGCCCATCGGAATGGAACGAATCAGTAGCAAAAAGTGGTGCGACTGCCGTTGGGGCGAGAAATTTCCTTATTGCCTACAATGTCAATTTAAACACAACTTCCGTTCGCCGAGCCAATTCTATAGCTTTCGATGTCCGGGAACGTGGTCGAGTAAAACGAGAAGGCGATCCGATTACAGGAAAAATCGTAAAAGACGAGAACAATAATCCTGTTTATGAACCTGGTCTTTTAAAAGCAGTTAAAGCTATTGGCTGGTATATAGAAGAATACGGCATTGCGCAAATTTCTATGAATCTCACCGATATTACCATTACTCCAATGCATATTGCATTCGATACTGTTTGCGAACGCGCGCATGCGCGAGGCTTACGAGTAACCGGTTCAGAATTGGTTGGCGTTGTGCCTCTTCAAGCAATGCTTGATGCTGGAAAATACTTTCTGAAAAAACAGCACCGCTCAACCGGAATTCCCGATAGCGAAATCATTAAAATAGCAGTAAAATCTCTAGGATTGGACGAACTTTATCCATTTGATCCGAAGAAAAAGATTATCGAATACATGCTGGAGGAAGAAAATCCCAAAGCCTTGATTCGCAAAAACTTAATTGATTTTGCGAACGAAACTGCCAGCGAATCGCCGGCACCCGGGGGAGGGTCCATTTCTGCCTACATGGGAACACTGGGTGCAGCCTTAGCAACCATGGTAGCCAATTTATCATCACATAAACGCGGCTGGGACGAACGATGGGAAGAGTTTAGTAATTGGGCTGAAAAAGGAAAAGAAATACAGGAAAAATTAATTCGTTTGGTTGATGAAGACACCAACGCTTTTAACAAAATCATGAGTGCTTTTGATTTGCCCAAAGGAACCGAAAGTGAAAAAGAAGCCCGCAAGAAAGCCATACAAGATGCCACCAAATACGCTACCGAAGTTCCATTCAAAACCATGGAACTTTGTCTTGAAGCATCGAAAATTGCCAAAACTATGGCCGAAATTGGGAATCCGAACTCTGTAACCGATGCCGGTGTTGGTGCTTTAGCGGCACGATCGGGTGCTTATGGTGCTTTCTTGAACGTAAAAATAAATGCTTCAGGTCTGGATGATAAAGAGTTTGCTAATCAAATCATCGCCAAAGCACAAAATATATTGAACGAAGTTCAGAATATCGAAAAAGAAACTATTGAAATTGTAAACTCAAAAATTGGTTAATATCGATAGGATTGCCGGGATAATAGTCCCGGCAATTGTTTTTTAATTATGGGAAAACTTCTTTTTTCTTTATTCCAATACTTAAACTACCGATTGAAAGCCAGCCACAGAAAGGGGCATGGGATTCACAGCCCATTGATTTTCAGATTCATTGAAAATGTTTTAAGAAAAAAAAGTATTTCAGAAATTGAACGTCAAAACATCACTATTTTCAAACAACTCAGTGCCGATAAAACGCCATTGGAAATAGAACCACAAGGAGCGCTAAAAGCAAAGAAAACCACAACAATTGGACAATTAGCACAAAAATCGACTACACGTACTCGATACCGATTTTTACTTGGACATATAGCCCAATTCTACGAGTTTGAAACCGTTATTGAACTTGGAACTTCGTTGGGAATAACTGCTCACTTGCTTTCCAAATCAACAAAAGGCACTGTAACCACAGTTGAAGGTTCAGAAACCTTAGCCAAATTAGCTTCAAACAACTTAAAAAAATGGAATTGCAATAATTGTCAAGTAATTCATTCTGACTTCGACGCATTCATATCCCAATTAAAACCTTTATCAAACCCGGCTTTGGTTTATCTCGATGGGAATCACACTTTTGATGCTACCATACGCTACTACTCAATGTTTAGAAATTTACTTCTTCCCGGAAGTATTCTTGTGATTGGTGATATTTATTGGTCGCCGGAAATGAAAAAAGCTTGGGATTCCATTTGCCAGATTTCAGAAAACCGCTACACAGTCGATCTTTTCGGTATTGGGCTCTGCTTTTTTCACACAAAAGCTGCCGGCAACCACTTTATCATAGCTTATTAATTAGTTTACAAATTACTCGCCCCCAAATATTATATCAAACGATGCTTCACTTTTAATTGACCATACGTTTAGTCAATTGTCTGTTCAAGCTTTATCAATAGTTTAATACGCTATAAAACATTGGTCGCCAAAGGTAGGCTGCTCAACCTTCGGTGAGATTCATCAAAAATCATGGTAAGCTTTCTGCGTCATCATCATCGACAGTTCACATATATAATAAGCCTCTAAAGCTAAACTGTAAATTGGTTTTGAAAAATATTTAATGCTCGAACTAATAATCCATGCAATGTAATTCCTAAGGAAAAAACATTCGAATCGTGTTTAAAATCAAAATCCATTTTAGCTGAACAAAACCAGACAGCAAATCCACTTTTGAAATCATTTGAAATCATTGGTTTATAAGGATAGATTGTTTAAATCGAAATGATTTTTAACTTTGTTACAACGCAAACAAAACCTTGTGTTCCAGCGGAGTATTTCATAAAAATAGAAAACGAAAATTTACAAAATGCGAGAGAAAAATTGAGAATTTTTATGTACCTTCCCAAAAAAATTAAAAATTAAGCCGCCATGAATAATTCAATAAAAATAACCATCGATCAAAAAGAGATTATTTGCTTCGAAGGAGAAAACTTACTGGCTGTAGCACGTAAAAACGGTTTCAATATACCGGGACTTTGCTATCATCCTCGTTTATCGCCCACTGGAGCTTGTCGCCTTTGTAGCGTCAAAATCGAAGGTCAACGAGGAATCGTTATGTCATGTACGGTTCAGACAACCGATGGAATGGTAGTCACTGCTTTTGATGATGAATTGGAAGAATTACGAAAAAATAATCTTGATTACCTTTTATCGGAACACAACGAAGAAAAAGACAACAGCTATATTGACGAATTAGCTGAACTCGTGGAACAATACGGTTTGACCGATCGCAATAAACGCAAATACCCCAAAATCGTAGATAAACTTGGTTATAAAATCGATGATAGCAGCCCAGTCCTAACCTACGATCCATCGAAATGTATCAAATGCTTTCGTTGCATTAAAGCTTGCGACGAAATTGAAGGCAAAGAAATTCTAACCATGGCTTCACGGGGAGTTCATTCCTATGTCATTGCAGGATACGGCGTTTGGGGAGAATCAGAATGCGACGGATGCGGAGAGTGTATTCAACTTTGCCCCACGGGTGCCATTGTTGAAAAACCGCATCGAAACGAGATAAACGTAAAAAACATCGAAAAAAAAGTTCGTTCAACTTGTCCATATTGCGGAGTGGGATGTCAGATTGAATATTGGGTTCAAAATAATAAAATTCTCAGAGTTAATGGAGCTGAAGGTGTTATGCCAAACGATGGCAGGCTTTGTGTTAAAGGTCGGTTTGGTTACGACTACGTCTCAAGTAACCAAAGGTTGACCCAACCTTTAATTCGAAAGAACGGCACATTTGAACCCATATCGTGGGACGAAGCTTTGGATTATGCCGCTTCGCGATTTCTCGAAATACGTGAAAAATACGGAAATCATTCCCTCGCCGGATACGCTTCGGCCAAAGCACCCAATGAAGATAACTACCTTTTCCAAAAATTTATTCGTATCGCATTTGGGAACAATAATATCGATTATTGTACCCGACTTTGTCATGCATCAACGGTGACAGCAATGATTCGTGCCATTGGTGATGGAGCCGGAAGCAATAGTATCCAAGATTTTGAAGCCGCCGATTGTTTGTTTGTCATAGGAAACAACATTATCGAAACACATCCAATTACTGCTACCTACATTAAACGTGGCAGAAAAAAAGGACAACAGATCATTGTTGTCGATCCACGATGGACACCACTGGTACGCTATGCATCCGTTTGGCTTCAGCCACGATTGGGAACCGATGTGGCTTTACTCAACGGAATAATCCACGTGATTATAAAAAATCGCTGGATCGATCAAAAGTTCATTGAAACACGTGTTGAAGGAGGAATGGAATCGTACGAACAACTAAAAGTTCTAACCGACAAATACACGCCACAAGAAACTGAAAAAATCACCGGAGTGCCATCGCATTTGATTATTCAAGCTGCATCGATTTACGCCCAAGCACCTAAAGCCATCATTGCCACAGGAATGGGATTAAGTCAGCAAGTAACAGGAACGCACAACGTTTTTTGTCTTATCAATATGGCACTGATTACCGGAAAGATTGGCGTCGAAGGCTCGGGAATCAATCCTCCACGTGGACAAAACAATGTTCAAGGAGTTACCGACGTTGGTTGTTCTCCGGTGTTTTATCCCGGCTACATTCCAATTTCAAACGATGACAATCGCCAAAAAGTAGCTAAAATCTGGAATGTTCCTTACGAGAAACTCGATCCCAATCCGGGATTATCCACAGTTGAAATCATGAAAGCAGCCTATGATCATAAAATCAAAGGTTTGTACATAATGGGAGAAAACCCTATGGTAAGCGATCCCCATCTGAATCATACCGAGAAAGCTCTCAAAAATTTAGATTTTCTGGTTGTACAGGATATTTTTATGACCGACACAGCACAACTAGCTCATTTAATTTTACCAGCCACAGCTCTGGCAGAAAAAGATGGAACTGTTGTAAGCAGCGATCGCCGAGTCCTTCGAATTCGCAAAGCTGTCAATCCTCCCGGTGAAGCCAAACCCGATTGGTGGATCATCGCCCAGATTGCCTCACGCATGAATGCTAGATTGGGCATCTATCAAACTGAGGAAGAAATATTCAGAGAGATTTGTCAGGTTGCACCCATATTCGGAGGAATTTCCTACTCAAGGCTCGAAACGGAAGAAATCCAATGGCCTTGTCCTCTACCCAATCACCCCGGAACCCCTACCTTGTATCTCGAACGATTCAACACTGCTTCCGGTAAAGCAAAACTTTTCCCTGTTGATTACGTGGAACAAACGGAAAAACCAACTGCCGAATTCCCATTTCTACTTAATACAGGCCGGTTACTAAATCAATATCACACAACAACCCTTTCGAGACGCTGCCAACCCCTAACAGCTTATGGAAACGATAGTTTTGTATTTATTCATCCAAACGATGCACGGAAACTAAATCTTAAAGACCAAGCAAAAGTACGGATCTGGAATGAACGGGGAGAATTGTTCACCATGGTTAAACTTTCAGAGACTGTTCTTGAAGGGGAATTGTTTATGCCTTTCCATTACAATGAATCAAGAGTAAATTTGTTGGTTGACGATCAATTAGACCCATATTCAAAAATTCCACGATTCAAACTCTCTGCAGTAGCTATCGAAAAAAAATGATAAACATAAGGTTTGGATAGATTTGCAAACCAAAATCATTGCCTCCGTGTATTTCGTTTTCTATCATGGCAATTAAACGTATATTTGCCCTAATTTTTAATACAATAAATCATGAGTTTCGAAAATCCGCAATGGGCCGACAAATTAAACTTTGCAGTAACAATTTGTGATATTCACGGAACGATTCTATACATGAATGAAAAGGCACAGCAGGTATTTGCTCGATGGGGAGGAAAAGAATTGATCGGGAAAAGTCTATTTCCTTGTCACTCAGAATATTCCGTAGAAATGATCAAAACGATGATCGCTGAAGGGAAATCAAATACTTACACAATAGAAAAAAACGGCATTCGAAAGTTGATACACCAAACACCATGGTATTCCGACGGAAGAGTTGCCGGTATGGTTGAAATTTCCATCGAAATGCCGGATAACATGCCACATCGAGTGCGATAATCTTGGTGTGAAAGTGTGGAAAATTCCATTTCTGTTTTTTTATTTCGAGTTCAAGATAAAAAAACACCTACAAAATATATGTAGGTGTTTTTCTTGTGACCTCGAAGGGACTCGAACCCCCAACCTTCTGATCCGTAGTCAGATGCTCTATCCAATTAAGCTACGAGGCCGAAACGCGACTGCAAAAGTAGCGATTATTATTTTTCTGACAAAACTTTTTTAGTTTTTTTTAATGGAAAATATAATTCCACCTTAGTCTTCGTAATCTCTGCGAATTTGATCAAACTCGCTGCGATATTGCATTTCAGAGTCTGTTCCGAGGTAAGCTCGCCCTTTAATCATTTCGATCCATCCTTGAGTTGTGATTTCGCCGGGCATATCGCTATGAATCAAGTCGTAATCGTTTGTACCAAAATTAATCAACGCAAAAACAAACCGCCGGTTTACCTTGTCGTTGATTCGATAATAATGCCATATTTCATAGGGCTGGAAAAATGATAGGTTTTTACGCTGAATAATTTGATTTGGGGCACCGTATTGAAGATATACGCGACCACGATCGGTCATATATCCGGGTTTAATTTGCGTTGAAAATAGTTTGTTTACTAATTCAACTTGTTTGCGATAGGCTTCCCATTCGGCCTCCGGATTTAAATTATTTCGCGACTCCCAAAAATTTAGGAAAAATTGCTGCATCAAGAAAAGATCTTCAGCTATGAAATCTTTGGAGATAAACTCACGCTCATTTTGTCCTGCAATGGGATACAAACATCGAATCATCGGAGCCAGTTCTTGTACCGAATTGTATTTTTCAACCCACGAATCCTTAATGTCAACTTGTCGGAAATCGGTAACAGATGATTCCACAATCTTACTGCTCCGCTGGAAGAAATGCTTTCGACTGAGTAAAAGTTCGTTTTTTCGGTCACGAATTTCAATTTCAAGATTGTAATTTCCTGAGGGTACTTTCGATATGTCGATAGCTTTTGATAAAACAACAATCGGCGAAGCTTTCCTCCGTTCAAAAGTAACGGTCGATTCGAAAACTCGACGGCTTGGAACTGACGAAACGTAATATCGCACTAAGAAATCGGCACCTTCTCCAAGTTCTTTATCAATATTATATATCTCAGCGTAAATATTTATACTTTTCACATGATCGGGATAAAAATTATTGACGTAAGGAATAACGTCGTAGCCGCTTTTGGTATAGATGGTCATTTCATTTGCCGGAACAATTCGCTCCACCGGTTCAATTCCGCTCATTGAAAACTGATCGGGCGAAAGTGTTATATGAATCAGATCTTTATAGACTAAATCTGTGGTGTCGTTGGAAAGGATGTCATGAAGGCGTAATTCAAAGTTGTAAGAACCTTCCGGAAGTGGAATCCGTTGCAAATCAATAAATCCGGGTGGAATGTTTTTTAGTGTGGTATCAACTTCCGGACTTTTAATTGTGTATTTACGATATTCCACAATTTTATCGGCCTGATAGAATAACATAGTGACATCAACCGATGCCTGATGCTTTCCGTTTTGGTTCTTTTGATACGCTACCGATTTTGAATCGATAGCAAGATAGGTTTCAAGGTATGTTCCAACCGTTGGCGCATAAAATTGAGCATAGTGAAAGTATGCCCGAGTGGCGTTTGCTGTTGATATCGATAAAAGAATAACAAGGAAAAGCCCAATGATTTTTTTCATAGAATGATGATTGATCGTTCGGTTTTTTTATTGATTTTTTTCCAAGGCAACTATTATTTTTCTTTGCAATGAAATTGTGTTTTTATATAGTTCTATTGTGCTTCCATATAACGTTTAACAAAACTCAAAAGTTCCGGAAATATTTTAGCGTTAGCTGCTATAATTTCTTCGCCAAAAAGAAAATTGTTGCCACCGGTAAAATCGGTAACAATCCCCCCGGCTTGCCTAACAATTACAGTTCCGGCCGCTACATCCCATGGATTCAAACTGTATTCAAAAAAACCTTCGAAACGCCCGCAGGCTACATAAGCCATATCTGTAGCAGCGCTACCTAATCGACGTAAACCATGGCTAGTGTGCATAAATTCCCTCATCAAGTTCATATATTGATCCAAACGTTCATAATCGTAATACGGGAATCCGGTTGCCAATAAGGCATCATGAATCGAATTAACGTTCGATACAGTAATAACCTTGTTGTTTAAATAAGCTTTATCGTCAATTGTTGCCCAAAAAAGTTCATCGAATCCCACTTCGTGAACCACACCTAACACTAATTCTCCATTGTGCATCAAACCAATGCTGACTGCCACCGGACTGAGACCATGAATGAAATTGGTAGTGCCATCGAGTGGATCGATAATCCATAAAAATTCCCGATCTCTGTCTCTCTCTCCACTTTCTTCGGCTAAAATTCCCGAATTAGGTAAAATCTTCAACAAAGATTCAACTAAGAATTCTTCGGTTTGTTTATCAACGATGGTAACAAAACTATTGTGCGATTTTGTTTCGATATTTATATTATTTATGTTTCGAAGATGCTTTCTAATGTTTTCCGCTGCCTTTTCGGTTATTTTAGCAACCTCTCCGGCCAGTGCTCTATAGTTCATTGGTTAAGAATTTAAGATTTATTTACAAAGGTATTGTTTTTTTTAATTTCAAGCATGTTCAACCACACTCCCTCTAAATTTCATGGCTTCGGGATTGAAATCTAACAATTTTACATCGATTACATTATTTTCTTCCAAAGTGCTGTTGCTAAACTCTACACGGAGATAATTATCGGTGAGACCTTCGCGATAGGATTTTTTCTTACTTTTTTCTATGAGAACAGGTCTAACCTGCCCTTCAAATCTTTTACAAAACTCAATGTGTATTTGCTGAGCTATTTCATGAAGATATTGGCTCCGTTCTCGCCGTAATGAGATTGGTATTTGCTGCATTCTTTCTGCTTTCGTACCCGGACGCTGACTGTAAGTAAAAATATGCAACTCCGATAAATCTAATGATCGAATAAAATCAACCGTTTGGCGAAAATCCTCCTCGGTTTCTTCCGGTACTCCCACAATTAAATCAATGGCTATGAAGGCATCGGGAATCATGGAGCGAATTGTCTCAATTTTTCTACGAAATTCCTCGGTGGTGTAGCGCCGATTCATTAATTTAAGTAAACGATCGGTTCCACACTGGAGTGGAATATGAAAGTGTGGCATAATAAGACTACTCCCGCCCACTAACTCTATAATTCTGTCTTCCAATAAATTAGGTTCGATGGATGATAATCGCAAACGCTTTAAGCCGTCCACCGTATGAAATGCCTCCAAAAGCTGATAAAGATTTTGATTATGATGTTTTCCAAAATCACCAACATTCACTCCTGTAAGGACTATTTCTTTTACACCTTGATTTACTATAGAACAAGCATTCTCAATCACATTTTCGATACTATCGCTTCGGCTCTTACCTCTTGCTTTTGGAATGGTACAGTAACTGCAAAAGTAATCACACCCATCCTGAATCTTCAAAAACGAACGGGTTCGATCGTCAATTGACCACGCAGGGGCAAATTCGATTAAATCGTTATAACTGCACCGAATATCTTTTTTCGACTCTTGATCGAGATATTCGAATATCCGCTGTTTATCTCGATTGTTGACAACCAAGTGAACTCCCTCCATTTCAGAAAGTTGATCCGGGTTAAGCTGCGCGTAACAACCTACTACAATTACCTTGGCTTCAGGATTTGTTCTAACGGCTTTGCTAATAACATTGCGACACTTTTTTTCGGCTAATTGTGTTACACTGCAAGTGTTGATGATGTAAACATCTGCTTCATGGGAAAAATCAACCTGTTGGTAACCGTTTTCTATAAATTGGCGTGAAATTGTTGATGACTCCGAAAAATTGAGTTTGCATCCAAGGGTATTTATGGCAAAACGTCTTTTGTTCATTGTTTCTAAATCAACTTTGGCAATTCTAAACAAAAATCATTCCTATAAAAAAATTTAGGAAGCCACCGGCTTCCTAAATTTTTAGATATTTTAGATACAATCTACTGTAACGATATTGGGAAGGAATAATTGGCTTGATAGCCTGCTAAGCGTACAATATAAATTCCTTTTGACAGATTTAACGATTGCAAATCTAAAGTTACAATGTTGTCAGCCGATGAATTAAGCTCATGTTTGTAAATCAACGAACCGGTGATTTCATACAATTCAAAAGTAGCTTTTTGTCCAAGGGCATGCACGCCTGAGATTGTGACAAAATCTTTTGCGGGATTGGGGTAAATAGAGACCGGTATCTGACCGGTTTCAGTCAAAGCGGTAAATGCCGACGACACTCTCCATGGAGAAGCTTGAAACGAAGCATCGATGGATTGGACTGAAGCATAAAAAGTTCCGTTGTGATTCCATGGCAATAATATTAATCGGTTGAATGCCATATTGCCCCATGCAGGTGCGCTCATCACTGAACCATAACTGTTGTAGGAATTGAAAATATCGCCAAGCCCGGGTTGGGTTCCAATACGCAAATTATATGTTACCGACGATTTGTCGTCGCTGCCGGGTGTCCAATTCAACACAAGAAGTGATCCTGTAAAATTGACCGAAATTTCATTAGGAGCTTGGGGTGGATCGTTGGATATATGCCATTGATTTTCATATAAATTGCATCGATAATCTTGGTAATCGTATCGGCCGGTTAATAGGAAATCTATTTTACCATCGGAGTTAAAATCGCATAGAGAAATATTGGTTGCACGCATTTCAACAATGGTGTCAACAAGTTGATAGTTTTTTGTATCGGATTTGTAAATATAAATTCTTCCCAACCAAACAGCATCGTTGTAGATTCCGTTCATTACAATGTCAAGATTGCCATTATTATCAAAATCTGCCCATTGAATGTCTCCTTGTCTGACACCGGGGAGCTGATGAGTTAAAATAAAACTATCTTCGCCGGTATTTTCATATACATAGGTTACTGAATTTTGTTGGTTATCAAACGAGCCGGTAATGAGTAAATCAAGAAAACCATCGTTGTTGTAATCTCCCCAACGAACCTTTGAATAGCGCAACCCCATGGCTCCGGGAAGATCTATTGGAGCAAACTCGGAGGTTCCTTGGTTTATGTAAACTTTAGTGATAAAATTAAACGAACTTACTCGGCCTGTGATCGCAACATCAATGAGTCCGTCATTATTAAAATCGCCTGCTGCAGCATAACCAGATGAAACCAGTGGTAGATTGGTTGGGAAATATACAAAATCTTTGTTTTTGTTGTTTAAATAAATTCCTGTTCTGACAATATCGTCAGCGTTTGCAACATATTCTTCTCCAGTAATTAATATATCCTGATATCCATCTCTATTAAAATCAGCCACCGAAATGCTTCCCTCATAGATACCCGGAATATTTGCCGATTGTCGTTCGATGAATGTACCATTAACATTTTCGATGATAAAAAACTTACGAACATTCATTGTGTCTTGTCCAAAAGCGATTATATCCAAATCGTTATCGTTGTCGATATCAATCCAATCAACAGCGCTATTGCCAACTCCGGTGAAATTTTGATTTATTTTTAGGAAATTTCCGTTACTTACATTTTTATATACATGCAAATAACCTTTGTAGGGAGCGATAGAATATCCTGTAATAACAACGTCTTGCAATCCATCCCCATCGTAATCGCCCCAGGCTGATGCTCCATTATATATTTTAAAAAATGAATTTTGGCTGATGTTATTAAATTTCACGCCTAATGCTCTTCCGATTAATTTACAATAAAAAGAATAATTCTGATTAGACACAACTATAGAATCGTTGTGAAAATTATAACTATGAGGCTCAAACTTGATAACAAATTCGCAGCTATCGCCTGAAGGAATTTCGACATTTGATGAAGAAGTAAACCATGCTGTACTGTCGGCAAAACGAAGATAGAATTCGCCTGTTACAGAAATGGTTATTAACTGAGATGTATCAGAAATGTTGTAAACCTTAAAGTTGTGATATTCCATCGGGACATGAATTGGCGTACTACCCACATTGATTTCAGTTGCCGAGATTGCCAAATCGGCCGATATTGCTATTGCGGTTACATTAATTTTAAATTGCTGTACTCCAATATATACCACAACATCGCCACTATGAGGCCCCATAATATTTGGTTCAAATTTGATATTAACCGTTTTGGTGGAATTACCAGGCAAATAAATGGAATTTAAAACTGACCCAAACGGCTCGTTATCAACACTGAGCTTCCAGCCTTGCGGTGCTACAATGCTGTCGAATCCAATAACATTTCCTTCGTTATTGATTAGCGTGATTGTTTGTGTATTACTAAATCCAAGGGCTACTTCACCGAAATCGAGTTGAGAAGGAGTAACTTGAACATTATAAAAAGGATACTGAGAAAATGCCAATTCATCGGCACCAATATAAGGAATAGTTCCGCGGTTCTCATTATCGAAGTCATGCGTCACACCCAATATATCACCAACCAAACTCATTAAACCGGCATAAAGCGAATCTAGATGCAAATTGTAGTTCCCTAAATCTTGGAAGTTAATATTCATAACTTTACTTCGGGCATCAAAATTACCGGAATCACGCCAAATTTCTAGATTTTCGATAATCTGAGTTTTATATCGAGCCTTAAACCCATTGTTGATAGAGCAATAGTAAATATTGTTGGCTAAATCAAACGTTGGTGCAGTGGCTGTTACATAACCGATAAAAACGGCATTCTGATTAAGAAGAGTCTCGTGGGTTCGATAATTAATAAAAATGTTGTTTTTTACACGAAACGTACCATCGTTTCCCGTAAAATAAAGAGAATAGCTTTCATCGGTTGCTCCACCGGCAAGAACTACAGTATTGTGATATGCATAAATGGTTCGGTTTTCGGCTCCCCCATCCAGACGTATTCCTTGAACGATTTTGGCGGAATCGGAAATATAAATCATATTGTTGGTTATCTATGAACGTACACGCGCAACACGAATTGGTCCTATGGATGATCTGTGAAGATTGAAAATTTTATTGCGATCAATAACGACTGAATCGGCCGATGCATTATAAACCACATATATCCCATATACATTTGACCTAGGTGTTCTAAACTCGGGACTAAAAAACAGGGTGTTAGCAATATAATGATTATTGGAGCTTGTTCCTGTTTGATAAATTCCGTAGCGGGAAAAATTTGAAAATGTTGAATTCTTAATAACGATATTACTTGATGCCGAAATATAGGCCGCCGCTTGATAAAATTCATTATCACTCGGGTTGGGATCATCAATATCAATTCCATCCCATGTAATATACGCGCAATTGCTTAAGTTCAGGACATAGATATCGTCACTCGAATTTTGAGTTTTTATCACCGGATTGGAACCATCGCCATCCCGTTGAATGATTACAGGTTTAACCGCAGTTGCCGCAATTGTGAGCGTTGGCGGATTTTCGTTGTACACTTCTCCGGCTTTAATTTTAACAATTACACCTCCATCAGGTAAATTGCCGTTGAGTGCATTTAGCGTTGTAAAAGCAGCACTGATGGTATTAAAATCGCCACTACCCGATGGGTCAACCACATAGATTTGTTGAGCAAACCCATAAAACACAAAGTTTATGAGTCCGAAAATTGTCAATAGTTTTTTCATTTTTGTAACCTTTAATGATATTACCACAAAGATAAATTAATTTTAAACTTTTTGTGAGAAATTTTCGTTTCCAAAGAAAAAAATGCAATTCCAAAAGCAGAATTACGCTACCATAAACAAAATCAAGATAAAAAAGTGCCGCGTAATGAAAACATTTTACTCCTATCTTTTGATTTTTAGCTTAAGTTGGCATATTGCCGCTGCTGTGGAATTATCCGATTCGTCGAAATTTTATTTTTCCTATCGAGCTGCTACCTATTGCGGTTTTATTATTCCTCATGCTGAAGCCATAGCTCCTGTGTCAGGTTCAAATCCTTATGGGTTTGAACTTTCGGTTGTTAGACTAAACGCCCGTACATCTGATCTAGAGAAGTACCGAGTTTATTCCAATACTCATTTATTCTATAATTTCATTGATTTCGGCAATCCTTCTGTTTTAGGATATTCACATACTGTAGGCCTTGGTTTTGAACCTTTAATCAGACCCCATAGAAATTTCAACGGCGGAATTAGATTTGCAGCCGGGTTATCGTATCTAACTAATGTTTTCGACAGTATCTCAAATCCACAAAATCAATTTTTTAGTTTACCCATAAGCGGATTTTTACAAATTACACCTTCGATTTATTTACGAATATCTGATGGCATGATGGTTATAGCCCAAGCTTCGTATGGGCACATAAGCAACGGTGGAATTCAAAAACCAAACTATGGGATGAATTTTCCAACCTTTGGCATAGGAATACAGTATTGGCCAACCCCAAAAACACTGCATCCGATTATCGTGCAAAACAAACCTGATTTTAAAAAACGTCAGTTTTCGCTCGATCTTTATAACTCAATAAAGGTATTAAATGATCAACGTAAAACACGAGCCTATATTTTAGGTATGATATACACCGCACATTTTAATCTTAGTCCTTTACACTCTTTAAACGTGGGGTTAGATGCAGTTTATCAGGGAGATATCCGCCATGAACAAAATGTCTCCGATCCTTATAGAGTGACAGTATTGGGCGGCTATCGGATTAGCCTAGGTCAGGTTGAATTTTTACTACAACTAGGAACTTATATTTATTCGTCCTTCCGAGCCATGGATCCTGTTTATCAGCGATATAACTTAAAATACAGATTTAAAAACAATTTCAACATTGGCTGTTTTGTGAAAGCTCACCGGCATGTTGCCGAATTTATGGGAATTTCTATTGGGCAATATTTCTAGTTTAACAATTTATCGCAATATCAAACAACTGTCGCCGTAACTCAAAAACCGAAAATTATTTTCAAGAGCGTAATTGTAGATTTTTCGCCAATCATCCCCTACAAAGGCTGAAACAAGAAGAAGCAACGTGCTTCGCGGCTGATGGAAATTGGTCACTAACCGATTGATATATCTTAATTGGAAACCGGGCATTATCAATAAAGCGGTTGAACCATAGATATGTTCCTGATTGGTGTTTTCAAGATACTCTAACAACACTTCCAACGCTTGTTGCGACGTTAAAAGAGAGTTATTGCCATAAGGCTCCCATTGTTCGACAAAAAATTGCTTTGGCTCTTTAATTTTTTGCTGATAAATTTTGTTGGCAATATAATATAGGCTCTCCAATGTGCGAACTGTTGTTGTGCCAACAGCCGTAATGTTATTGTGATGATCATACATTTGTTGAATCACACGACGAGAAACCGACAGAACCTCGCTATGCATCGTGTGCTCGGCGATATTGTCTGACTTTACGGGTTTAAATGTTCCTGCGCCGACATGCAAGGTGATTTCGGCCGTTTCAATCCCATTTTTATGCAGCATATCGAAAATTTCATCGGTAAAGTGTAAGCCTGCAGTTGGTGCAGCCACCGATCCATCAATTTTTCCATAAACCGTTTGGTATGTTAATCGATCACGTTCTTCACTCTTTCTGTTTAAATAGGGCGGCAATGGCAATTCTCCTGCGTGTTGAAGAATTTCGCTGAAACTGTAATCACCATTCCAATGGAAATCTACGATAACAGCATCGGTTTGTCGTTCAACTTGCTGAGCCTCTACCCTTACCTTATCACCACCCAAAAACATTTCAAATCCAATCCGGCCATTGCGCCATTTTTTCAGGTTCCCAACCAAACATTTCCAACGACAATGTGAACGGGTAGAAAATACCAAAGCATAATCGTTGGGAATCACCGGCTCTAAGCAAAAAACTTCAATGGTTGCTCCCGTTTCCTTTTTAAAATAAAGCCGTGCAGCAATAACTCGAGTGTTATTCATCACCAATAACGAATCGGAAGGCAACAAATCCTTTATATTTTGAAACACATGTTCCGAAATTTTACCTTTTTGATAGACTAAAAGTTTTGACCTATCGCGATATTGAAGTGGATATTGAGCAATTCGCTCTTCGGGTAAAGGATAATCGTAATTCGATATATCAATGGATGGAATCTTCATTTCTAGTGTTTGATTTCGAAATGCAAAATTGTTCTTTTTTCTTCTTATTTATGTTATTTCGATTTTGGTTTAAACAAATTTGGTTCCTAAAATTTCCAGAAGATATTCTTGTTCTAAAAATGAGAGGGTAGTATCCCTAAAAGTGTGTAATGTAAGTTAAATTTGGTTTCAAATATAAT
>DAOTAV010000023.1:0-19168 GCA_035382785.1 Salinivirgaceae bacterium
CTTCGAGCGTATTTATCAACGATGATGAATCGGGGCTTCACCACGATTTTGAAGTTTGGTTGGAGCGCCTTGCCCCCGAGAAACCTTACGATCAGTATCGCCATAACGGTTTTGAAGATAATGCCGATGCGCATCTAAAGCGAACTGTAATGGGACGAGAGGTTATTGTTGCCATTACCGATGGAAAGCTCGATTTTGGTCCTTGGGAACAAATTTTCTATGGAGAATTCGACGGAAAACGTCGTAAACGCGTGTTGGTAAAAATTATCGGGGAATAAGCATATTCTGTAATAAAGAACTTTGCGTCAGCTGAAGCAGGATTTTTCGATCCGCTTCGGCCCATGATAGTTTCTGTAATTCATCGAGGGAGAAAAAACGAGCAAAATCATGATCCGATAAAAATTGTATGCGTGTAGTTGTAATAGCAATAAAAGGAATTAAGCGAATAATGATGTCGTCATAATTGTGAACAACAGGGCTAAGCATTCCAACTATATCGATTTTTAAACCCAGTTCCTCCTCGATTTCTCGAACAATACATTCTTGAGCTGTTTCCGAAGGTTCGATTTTTCCTCCGGGGAATTCCCATAATCCACCCCTTTTATGATGTTCCTTGCGACGAGTAGCCAGAATCTTTCTATTTTTAACGATTATTGCACAGGTAACATCAATGGGAGTGCTCAATGGATTCATGCTTTGTTTTCCAGAAGATTTTTGATTTTATTCCAAAAAACCAGCTTGTTGAAAGGTAAGGTTATGTAGCTATTACATCCGGCCTCTAAAATTTGGTTTTTAATATCGATGTTTGCTAAAGGAATAATAATCATAAAGGGAATTTTGGGATTTTTGGAGCGGATCTGCTTGATCAAAAGAAAATCGGAAAACCGTGCTATCTCGTATTCTAGGATGATTAAGCTGAATGTTAGAAGATCATCGACACTTGATTCAACTTCGGTGTAAGAGAGATATTTTCGGGTTGTTGCACCTTGGGTTTCCAATAACATTGCCAAGTCGGAAGCAAAAGTTTTGTTGGTGTGTGCAATCAAAATTTTTTGTCCTTTCAGTAGATGGCCAATTTGGTTGACATCCTGAATTTCACTTTCCTCTTCTGTGATCTTTTCTAAAGGTATTGAGAAAGTAAAGGTTGATCCTTTCCCAACTTCGCTGTCAACCCAGATATCTCCTCCCATTAGCTCAACTAATGCTTTTGAAATGGTTAGTCCGAGGCCGGTGCCTCCGTACCGACGGTTATTTTCCGGGTTTGCTTGGCGGAAGCGTTCAAAAATGATCTTTTGATCCTCAGGTTTGATTCCAATGCCGGTGTCTCTCACATAAAACTTCAAGGTTTCATTATCCGAAAGAAAACAACCTAACTCAATCGAACCCTGATCGGTAAATTTTATTGCATTGCTAACCAAATTGTTGATTACTTGTTGAATACGGTTATTGTCGATCTTTATTAGTTTCAGATCTCCGGGAATCATGAATCGTGTTATAAACTCAATTTCGGGCTTTTGATTACTGATTAATCCTGAGTAAAAAAGGCTGAGGTCGGCTAAGAATTGGTGTATATCGATTTGTCGCTTGATCAATTGAATTTCGCCGGCTTCGATACGTGAAATGTTTACAATGTCATCAATAATTTGAATTAGTTGATTACTGCTTTTAATTATGATATCGAGATAATTGATTTGTTCTTCTCTTGAAAGTTCTTCGCTTCGCAACAGTTCACTAAATCCAAGAATTCCATTCATGGGAGTTCTGACTTCATGGCTCATGTTGGCAAGAAATAGCGATTTGAGACGGTCGGCTTGTTCGGCCTTTTCTTTGGCTTGTTGCAACTCTTTTTCGTATTTTTTTCGTTCTGAGATATCGATCAAAATTCCACGTATTCCAAAGATTTGATTATTACGAACAATTCCCTGAATCTTCATTAAGATATCGATCTTTTGTTTTTGAGCACCGATAATTACGCCCTCACATTGCAATTCCAGAGTATGTTGTGCAGTGAGGTTTTTGAAAAAATCGTTAAGTTTGTTTCGTTCGCTTGGGCCAAAGAGACGGAATACATGAATACCGGCAGCAAGCTGCTCTTCTGTGTATCCCAGTTTTTCGTAAAAGATTCGGTTCACATAAGTTACACGCCCTTTGGTGTCAACTTCGCAAATGATTTCCGGAAGTGATTCACTTAACTCCCTGAATTTGGTCTCGCTCTCAGTGATTTTATCTTCAAATATTTTTCGTTCGGTGATGTCTTCAAAAATGCCAAAGGCACCCAAAAATCGACCATTATTTGAGAAAATGCTGCCGGCGTAAATGTTAAAAAATCGACGTTTTTGCCCCGCAATGAAGAGGCTGTGTTCAAAATTGATGGTTTTGCGTTGTAGAGCTTTTTCAAGATTTGAAAGAATGTTCTCATCGGGAAGAATGGACGACAAAGTTTTTGATACAAGATCTTCTGTCGGGATGTTGAAAATAGAGGCAAAGGCTTGGTTGGCAGCAATAATGGTCCCTTCTTGGTTATAATGAACCAAACCAATGGGAAGCGTGTTGAAGATGTATCGAAATTGCTCTCTTGCTTGGAGTTCTTTCTCTTGAAGTTGTTTCCGTTCAATGATTTCTTTCTGAAGGGTGGCGGTGCGTTCTTGTACTTTTTGGTCAAGTATTTTGTTATGTCGGATATTTGAACGATATCGGCTAAATATTAAAAAGCCCAATAAGATTATTAGTAGTGTAAATAACAATAGAAGATTAAATCGCATTTGGTCGCTTTCCATTTGAAGCTGTTGCATCTGCGTCTGCTGTCTCAAAAAGTCAATTTCACGCTGGTTTTTTTCCTGATCGTATTTTATCTGCAATTCAGCTACTTTTTGATCTAATTGCATGCGATTTAATGAATCGGATAAATCAGACACCCGTTTCATATTTTCAAAAGCATTTCTGTAATCCCCGATTTTTGTATAAAAATTTGAAATGGTTTTATAAACAGTGATTTTTTTTTGAAGATCGCCGGTAAGGGACAGATAGGTTAATGATAGTTGTAAATTTTGAAGGGCCTTGTCATAGTATCCCAGTTTTTCGTAAACCACCCCAAGATTGCTGTAAATTTCCGCCAAATCGGTATTATGCTTGATATTTTCGGCTATCTTAATTCCTTTTTGAAGATATTCTAAGGCCTTATTGAAGTTGCTTTGTTCAATGTGTATAACTGCCAAATTGTTGTATCCTTGAGCTAATCCTAGCTTGCTTGATGTATTTTCCCAAATTTCAATCGATTTAAGGGTGTATTCAGCAGCAAGATCGTAACGTTTAAGAAGAAGGTAAACATTTCCAAGATTGCTATAAGCGGCAGCAATTCCAAGGGTATCGTTGAGTTGTTCTTTTATACTAAGCGACTCTTCATACATTGCCAAAGCTTCGTCGTAACGCTCTGAACGTAAATAAATAATGGCAATGTTATTGAGTGTTTTTGAAGTTCCTTTTAGATCGCCCAACTCCTTTCTCAGATTTAACGAACGCAACAAGAAATCAAGGGCTGAGGCTTTGTCGTTTACAAAGTAATAGGCGGTTCCAACGATATGATAAATTGTAGCTTGATCTTGTTTTTCGGGGTTCTTTTTCTGAACATTTTCTAAACCTTCCAATGCAATTGTAAGTGCTACAGAAGGGGCTTGGCGGCTATAGTGGGTCACTAATTTCCCATAGGCTTCAACCATTTGGCTTACAGGAAGTGTTGGGGCAACTATACGTAAGGAGTCAATCTCCTGTTGCATTTGTCCCAGCAGAGAAATGGAAAGAATTGTAATGGATAAAAACAACGTAACTTTTCTTTTCATTAAGCAATTATTGCATTGATTGTATAAAGTTACAAAAGTTTTTTAATGGATATAACGTCTGTTCATTTATTTTGTTATAAATCCTGCATAATTTTAAGGTTGTTGATTGAAAAACAAGACTTTCTCATGTTCAATTGTTTTAATCCATGATTCATGGGGTTCGACTCTCCAATTTTGTGTATCATCCGCTTCTATAGTTTTCATGGTTTGTAAATAGTCCACTATCAACCAGCGAATCTCTTTCCCTGAAATGCTGATTACCCGTCGTTTAAGCTCCTCCAAGTTCAGGTTAATTAGATCAGTAAGATATCCGTCCCCGCCACTTGCCATGTAGCTGTTTAGAGCAACCATATATGTTTTATCTGGCAGGAGATTTTCGCCCGATGTAAGCTTTATATTGTTGATTTCTATGGGTTTGTTGTTTTGAAATTTCACTGTATATTGAACTCCACCGGCAGTGACAAATGTGAAAGGAGGTTTGCTCCATCTAACTTTATTATCGATTTTTTCATAGACCAGCAGCTTTTCATTGGGAAATTTTGGATTGAACCATCGGTTATAGCTTTCGGTTAAAATTTGTTGGATTTCTTTTCCGGAAAGCTTCACAGAATATAGTTGATTTTCGTATGGATAAAGCGTAAAGACGTCTGCAAGGCGGATTGTGTCGTTGTTAAAATTCTTATGGTAAGTAAAAGGTGAGGCTAACGATATAGAGGCATTAGAATTGACAAGCTGTACTTTATGGATTAGATTGATGTAGGCTGAAGGTTTCAGCAAAGCATCAAAGGTGTTGATGCTGCCTTTTAAATAAGCAATAGGTTGGTTAATCCAGGTAGAAATATGCGATAGAAGATAGTCAAACTTTTGATCAAACGACTGCAAAGGGGGAAGAGTAGAAATATTCTCATACCAAGCAGAATCAAGGGATATCGTTCCCTTATTCAGGGAGAGTCTGGCTCTTCCAACCGATAAAGCATGCGAACCGCAGTCAATTATGATTACATTTTTACCGCTAACGTTTATAACCGAAAACTTTTTGGTTTGATGATCGTGACCTAGAAAAATCAAATCAAAACCATCCACTTCGGCAGCAACCCTTAGAGAAGCGTTTTCGTTATATGGGGCAGAAGGATCGGCATTGCCATAAGTTGCATCCCAACCGGAGTGGAACAGTCCAATCACAAAATCGGGTTGTTCTTTATCGCGCAGTATTTTCATCCATTTTCTTGCCGATTCAACCATATCATCAAATTTAAGACCTTGCCATAGCTTTTCGGGTAGCCATTGGGGAACGCCCGGTGTGGTTAATCCCAAAACCGCAATTTTTATCCCATGAATTCTAAATACATGATAGGGCTTGAAGTAAGGCTCTCCTCTCTTCGTATCGATTATATTAGCAGCAAGCCAAGGAATGGATAATTGGTGTTTAAGCTTGTGGTATATTTCAGGGCCACACTCAATATCATGATTTCCTATCACCATAGCATTGTATCCCAACGTTTTCATTATTTCGACAATCGGATGAATTTCGGATTGATGTTGATAATTTAAATAATAAACTTCGGGAGAACCTTGAAGAAGATCGCCGTTGTCAAACAATAAGGTTTGACTTTGTTTGCGTAGCGAATCAACTAATTTTGCTACTTGCGAAAGGCTATTTTTCTTGACCTGTCCTGATATCGGGTCGATAGAGAATAAGTTCCCGTGTGTATCAGTTGTTACCACAATATCAATATTTTTCACCGATTTGCTGCAACTTGAAAGCCCAAGAAAGGCGACACTAACTAAAATAATGGTGAATAAAGTACGGTCCATAATCCTTGTTTTTTTAAGATTTCAAATTTTTCAGTAATATTGATGCAATTTATCAATAAGATTTGTCAAATCATTTATCATGAGTAAACGGTTAACACTCTCTAACGATCGAGTAATTGGCGGTGTATGTGGAGGCATCGCCGAATTTTTAGGATGGGATCCCACACTTGTCCGCGTGGGCTATGTGCTTCTTTCTATTCTTTCTGCCGGATTTCCATGTTTGCTGATTTACATCGTTTTATGGATTATTATGCCTGTTTCTGAGAATTGATAGAACCTTGACTTAAGAATTTTATTCCTTGATGGCTTTCTCGCTGTTTGAGTCGTTTTTTTACCATCTCTGAAATGTGTAGGTTTTTCACTCCGTTCCATGGTGAAACTACCAGTAGCTCGGGTTTAACTTGGGAGGCAAAACGTTCAATAGCAATGTCAGGTCGCAGGTGTTCTAAAAAGTCACAGCAAAGTTCCACATATTCAGCTACTTCCATAGGGTGGAAAATTTCGGGCGATGAATGATAGATTCGCTCTAAGGCAGTATTTTTGACAATCTGCAATTGGTGTAATTTTAGTGAGTTTAGGGGCAATTTCGAAAGCGTTTGGGCGTGGGTCACCATGGTTTGACGATTTTCTGTGGGAAGGCCAAGAATCAAATGTGCTCCGATTTCAAGATTTGCCTCCACTACTTTGTAAACGGCATGTTCTACTTGTGAGAAAGTGTGTCCACGATTTAGAAATCGGAGCGTTTCGTCTGATGTACTTTCAACACCGATTTCAACCATAACCGGTTTCTTTTGATTTATAGATGCAAGAACCTCAATAATTTCCGGTGGTAAACAATCGGGACGTGTACTTACTATTATTCCGCTAACCTTTGGATGCGACAAGGCTTCCATGAGTTTGCTCTCTAACCGATCCGGCGAAGTATGTGTATTTGTAAAAGATTGAAAGTAAGCCAAATAAAGATAATTGTGTTTCCGTTGAAAGAAATCGACTCCTATTTCGATTTGTTGATGTATGGATATCGATGGTTCGCAATAATTGGGCTTAAAACTGTTGTTATTGCAATAGATGCATCCTTTTGTGTCGATGGTTCCATCTAGATTTGGACATGAAAATCCTGCATTAATGGATATCTTCTGCGTTTTATGTTTAAACTTCGATTCCAGAAATCGGCTATAACGATAAAATCGCTCTTCGATTGGAAATGGTAAACTATTCAAGTTCAGAAAGCTTTTTAAGTTTATTAACAAAGGCTTCAATATCTTGTTCTGAAGTGTCAAATGAGCACATCCAGCGAATTTCATTTGTTTCTTCTTTCCATGTGTAGAAAAAATATTCGTTGCGGAGAGGTTCTATCCAATGACGTGGAATAATAGCAAAAACTCCATTGGCTTCAACAGGTGTTGTTATTCTGACGCCCTTGATTCGTGATGCTTCATTAGCGAGTTTTTGGGCCATGGCATTAGCATGTATAGCGTTTTCAAGCCAAAGATTATCAGATAGATAAGCAATGAACTGAGCTCCCACAAAGCGCATTTTGCTGTAAAGTTGCATCGATTGTTTTCTTCGATACTTAAAACCTTCGGCTAAGGCCGGATTAAAAATAAGAATGGCTTCGCCCATCATCATTCCATTTTTGGTGCCACCGAAGGAAACAACATCCACACCGCAATCGACAGTAAAAGCACGGAATGGCAAATTGAGTGCGGCAGCTGCATTGGCAAGGCGTGCTCCGTCAATATGCAATATCATGTTGTATTGATGCGCCAGATTGGCCAAAGCTTTGATTTCATCAGGGGTATAAACGGTTCCCATTTCCGTGGTTTGGCTTATGGTTATCGCTCCCGGCTGACTGTGATGTTCAAACCCAAATCCATGTAAATGCGGAATTATATCCTTGGGAGTGATTTTGCCATTTTCTTGTGGAATGGCAATCACTTTAATTCCGGCAATTCGTTCGGGGGCACCGCATTCATCCACATGGATGTGAGCTAATTCTGAGCATATTACCGAATTATAGGGTTTGGTGGTTTGCATCAACGAAAGAACGTTGGCAGCAGTGCCATTAAAAACAAAAAATACTTCCGTAGATTTTCCAAACAAATCTTTGAACAACTCAACGGCTCTTCGGGTATATGGGTCATCTCCATAACCTATGGTATGATTCTCGTTTGCTTCAATCATTGCTGCCAAAATACGCGGATGAATGCCGGAATTGTTGTCGCTAGCAAAGCTTCGCATTGTGTTCTCGGGTAAAAACATAGTTGGCTGTGATTTCGGTTATCAGGACTTAAAATTTGGACAAAGGTAGAAATTTCTACTTCGAAATGTTAGACATAAATCGATATTTGCTAATTTTGCATAACCTTAGTCTGTTATTCTCCATGTTTTTTGAGAAAGCAAAAACACAACATCTTTTTACCAACATTAAAAATCGCGACAAATTTTAGAGTCGGATGGTCGGTGGTTTTCTACCGATAGTAGCTTCCTGCAGTTTTTTCTTTCCTATTCCTTTTAAATATCTAATAAATAACCTTTAAACACATATAGCTATGAGCATTGAATTTCCTTTTGCCGAATCGTATCGGATAAAAATGGTTGAACCTATTTATCGAAGCACGCGTAATGAACGTGAAAGGTGGATTAAGGAGGCAAATTATAATCTTTTCGGATTACGAAGTGAACAAGTTTTTATCGATTTGTTGACCGATAGCGGAACAGGGGCCATGAGTGACCGTCAATGGGCTGCAATTATGATGGGCGATGAAAGCTACGCCGGTGCTCGTTCATTTTTTAATTTACAGGAAGCGGTGCAGCGAATTTTGGGGTTTCCCTATACTTTGCCCACGCATCAAGGGCGTGCTGCTGAAAACGTTCTTTTTAGCCGTTTGATAAAAGAAGGCGATATCATTCCCGGCAATTCCCATTTCGACACCACGAAAGGGCACATTGAATACCGTAAGGCAACGGCAATTGATTGCACTATCGACGAGGCTTTTCAAACAGACCTGATTCATCCTTTCAAAGGAAACGTGGATATTCAAAAGTTAGAAGATATTTTGAAAAAATATCCAAAAGAAAAAATCCCTTTTATTATCGTTACCATTACTAACAACACGGCCGGAGGGCAACCGGTTTCGTTGCAAAACTTAAAGGAAGTTTCGCAGGTAGCCCGAAAATATGGCATTCCGGTGGTTTTTGATTCTGCAAGATTTGCCGAAAACGCCTATTTCATTAAGATGCGCGAAGAGGGTCAAAAAGATAAAACTATTAAAGAAATTGTCCGCGAAATGTTCCAATATGCTGATATTATGACCATGTCGTCAAAAAAAGACGGAATTGTCAATATGGGCGGTTTTATTGGATTTAAGGATGAAGAACTATATAAATCCTGCTGGGTTTACAACATCATGTTTGAGGGCTACGTTACCTACGGAGGTATGTCGGGCCGTGATATGAACGCTTTAGCTGTGGGTTTGGATGAAGCTACCGAATTTGATTATCTCGAAACCCGTATTCGTCAGGTGGAATATTTATTTAACAAGTTAGTATCGGCGGGAGTTCCATGTCAATCGCCGGCCGGAGGGCATGCTATTTTTGTCGATGCTAAACGCATGTTACCCAATGTGCCCAAGGAGCAATTCATCGCTCAAACGCTTGGCATTGAGTTGTACATAGAATCCGGAGTAAGAGGAGTTGAAATTGGTGCCTTATTGGCTGACCGTGACCCGATTACACGTGAAAACCGATATCCGAAATTAGAATTGCTTCGTTTGGCTATACCTCGACGTACCTACACGAACAACCATATGGATGTTGTGGCTGCCGCTTTGATTCGGATTTTTGAACGTCGTGAATCTATCCGTAGCGGTTATCGTATTGTGGAGGAGGCGCCCATTATGCGTCATTTTACAGTTAAACTGGAACCCGTACGTTGATTTAAAAGATTATTGATGAGTAAATAAAAAAAAAACGATGCTCCGTGTTGGGGCATCGTTTCTTGTTTACTTTCAAAAGCTATCGGACGATAACCAATGGTTTAACAAGTATCTTTCCGTTTGATTCTATCTTGATGTAAACTACTCCCGTTTCAGGGTTATCAAGATTCACGGTTGACAATCCATCGCTAATCTTTTGCTGGTGTAAGATTCGTCCATCGCAGGAATAAACCCATAAAGTACCGGAATCAATACCTTGAATTTCGAATTGATTGCGCGCGGGATTCGGATTGATAGCAATGTTATTAAAACTTTCGTCAACAATGCCCACGGTACTAATGGTAAATGTAGCCGATTCATTGATAACTATGCCGTCTTCATCTTTCCCGCTGAATGAGAAGTAAACTAAGGTTCCGGGAGCTATTTCGTTCGTTGGGACGATGGAGATATTCCGACCTTCAGTAATCTGACCTGAGAAAGGAATGTTTTGTCCACTGGCATTATTAGTTTTTAGACGAACAGCCACAGGTAAATTTTCGTTGGTTATAAGAGCATTTGAACCGGTAAACAGAGTTTTACTGGATAAAATCGTAAACGGCCCGGTTCCCGGAGCATCTGTTGTTCCTTGAGATGGAGTAAAGGTGATGGTTACCGGGTTAACAATTCTGAATTTTTTTGCAGCACTTGTTCCATAGCTGTTTCCTTGGATGGTGAAAATTGTTGTATTCCCATTTTTTAAGGCAATATATCCACCGGGAACTCCATCTCCGTAACTGTCAAAAACCTCAAGGACATAATTACCAAGAGATAGGTTCAAATCATGATTTTGAATGTTTGTGTTGTTATTCTGATAGGGGCCGCCATTAGCTAAAATAGTTCCGCTGTCATTTTTGATTCTCCAAGTGATTTCGCTTCCATAAGCATCGGGTTTTACAGAAACGGTGAGTGAAGTAGCTGTGGTTGCTACAGCCTTGATAAAGGATGCTGTGTAAGAATTGTTGGATGGTGAATTATCGGGGGTTAAAATCTCAACCGAAAGCGTATTATTCAAAAGGGGAGTAAAGGATATTTCGGGAAGAGTGATAGTGGTTTGTTGTCCATAGGGTAGGTCGCCTATCCATGTGTAATGGTGTAAGTTTTCATTATTAACTTTGTATTGAATCTCCAATGTATCAAGGTTTTGGCAAAGACTTAGAACATTGAATTGCGGAGAAATGATTCCATCCCAAACATCGGCGGGAGTGTTATTCGATACGATTTGAAATTCCGGTTCGGTAGGCACGTTTATAAAAGCAGGGGTAATTTGAATCCCATTGATAGTTTCTTTATTATTGCTTTCGGTAACATACACTGCTACACGCAAATTTTGAAGTAGAGCCGGGATTCCGTTGTAAGAATCGGGAATTGTGTAAGTGAAAGTATTTGTGTATAGAGAGCCTTCGCTGGTTTGGTTAATTTCAGCTCCCCATTGCCCTGTTATCATGTGAACTAGTCGGTTGTTGTGTTCATAGTTATCACCTGCACCGCCTCCATTCTGAGGCCCGTAAGTTTTATCCTGTAGTAAAACAACGTTAATTTTGTTTGTTGACTGGGAGCTATTGGCTGTATAATACACTTCAGTGTAAACAGATATTTGGCGAGTTACTGCATCTATTACTGCTGTTGCACCAACATTGGCATAGGCTGGAAGATTCATAATAATATCGGCAGCACTTGCGTAATTGTTACGCATAATGGCCAAATTTGAGCTTCCGCTCGGATAAGCGTATTGAGGAAACAGATGTCGGTTTATTGTTGCACATGGATAGGCTTGGACTCCGGCCAATTGTGCCAGACTGTTCCCAAACGGCGTCCTAAAGTCAGGCTGCGAACCGCTAGGTTGAGCGAACGACCCTTGATGCACAGCGATTAATACCACTCGGTTAGGGTATTGCTCATAAATCTGTTTTGCAATGGCTGCTCCTTGCGGGCAATAGGGGCAATTAATCCCCGTGAACATCTCGAACACTGCATTACGGTTTTTGGGCGTGGTCTCAACAATTGTTTGACCATTCAACAGACCGGGCAGAAACAAAGTTGCAGCGATGACAAATTTCTTTATTAACAACACATTGTTGTTTACATGAAAAAAAACATGGATTAGAGAAAACCTTTTCATAGTTTGAAATTTAAGTGGAACGATAGCGGATTATTGCCCAAAAATAAAAAAAGTGAACATATTTTACCTACAAAGGGAAGAAAAATCATAGTTTTTTATTGTGGATAATTGGTTCTTTGCTGTGTATGCATGGATTCTGCTCCATGAAATTGAAAAAAAAATGCCATCCATTAAGGATGGCATTTATGTTGTGAGATGGGCTTAATTAACCGACAACTTCAACATTTACAGCATTAAGGCCTTTTTTTCCACGTTCCACATCGAAACGAACTTTATCGTTTTCGCGGATTTTGTGGATTAAACCTGTTTGGTGTACGAAAATATCGTCACCACCATCATCGGGTTTGATGAACCCATAACCTTTGGTTTCATTGAAGAATTTTACTGTTCCTTCTCTCATGATTGAAAAAAAATTAAATTATTGGTACTAAATAAATCGCCGGAAAAACTCTATCCCACGATTTTGCATTAAATCATCCTCAGAAAATCAACGGTATTGAGAAGGAAAATTCGTTAGGTCGAAAAAACTTGTGCAATACTCGAAGAATTTTACTTGTGCAAAGATACAGCATTATTTTACAAAATCCAACTATTAAGCTTTTTTTTTGATGAAATCGATTTTTACAGAAGCAATATAAAGGGTTTTTTATCAAACATTGATTTGCTCCTGCAATTAATGCATTGACAAACAATTCTTTCGCTCAAAAAACTGTTTAAGCTGTTATTCCTGTTTTTTTGTTTAAAAGGTTTGGGTTGCTTCTTTTTTTATCAATTTTCAATTGTTGTGCAACAATTTCTGCAATATCTAAAACCGGTATTTTCTTTACCTGATGGAATGTTTTTTTGCATAGAGGACATGCAGTAATCAAAGTATTGGGGTTATTTTGAGTCAAACAATCTATAGTTCTATTGGCGATTTGCTTTCGGTTATCAATAGATAACAACAAATTGCCTAGACTTCCTCCGCAACATAGGGAGTTATTTTTTTCGTGTTGTGTCGAATGCAAAATCCCAATTTTTTTCAATATCTCACGAGGTTCGTCGGTTATTTTGGCTATTCGGCTCAATTCGCAAGGATCGTGATAGGCAAACGTTTGGGCAGCTTTTGCTAATTGAATACGGTTCTTTTCCGAAAGATTATGGATGAATTGTGTGTGATGAAGAATTTCTATGGATAGCGAGAATTCTTCCCTAAAAGAGTTATAACAAATTGGGCATGGGGTTACTAAGGTTTTTGCTCCGGATGCTTCGATGAGTTCGGTTATTTGTTTTCGAAGTTGTTGGCTTTTATCAATAAATCCTTGTTGAATTAAAGGACGACCGCAACAAAGAGGATTGAATTCGTCTATATACCAATAGTTGATATGGGCGGCATCGAAAATTTTTTTCATGGCAACAATTATAGTTGGATTTAGACGTGTCATGCATCCGGCAAAGAAGACTACTTCGACATTTGAGTGAATCTTTGGGTTGATATTCATGATATTGGGTGAAGTGAGTTTCTCATTTTTTGTTCGAAATTGTTTGCGAATTTTGGTTAAATCAAGGTTTACCGGACATGCTTCTTCACAGCGGCCACATAAAAGGCAGTTTTCGATAACTTGTTGACTTATTGTTCTGTAGCGAGTATCTCGGATAAAGTAAACCGATTGTACATTGCTGATTTCGCACATGCTGTTAAGTTGACAAACATCGATGCAAATCCCGCATCGGGAGCATGAATGCGTTTGAATTTGGGTAAATCCCGTTGGGACATCCTCTGATTTTACACCCCAATTTTTCAGAAATATATAAACTACTTCAGTAGGAATGTGCATATAACGTGAAAATGGCAAAGTTGCCAAAAATAGACCTATGACTACCGAATAGGCTGTCCAAAAAGCGATTTCAACTTCTGGGTTTGCTATATCAATCATCCAATGCCCCACTGTTCCGGTTAAGAAATTTCCCCCTGAATGTAACGATACTGTAGTTGATTCAGCTAATAATCGTAACGGGAAAACCATCCATAGCGTTAAAAGCGTTATTTTATCATACCAAACGTGTTTTGTTGCTCGTTTCATCCCGAAGATTTGTGAATAGAAACGCTTGATAAGCGCTAAAAACACTCCTGATAGGATTATTAAAAGTAGAAAATCTGTAAGAAACGAAAAAAGATTGGCGCCAATGTGGTTGTGCGATCCACGGGAAAAATATTTGAAGAAAATTGGCAACCAGGGCTCTTCCCAAAAAGTTTTGAAGAAAATTGAGCTTTCGACCTTCCCAACTACAATGAGCAAGAACCATCCTAAAGCCAAGCTCATATGCATATATCCTAAAACAGGATTTGTTTTATAGATGTTTCGATGAATCAAGGATTCACGGATGGTTTCCCAACATGCTCGGATGGTTTTAAAACTAAAAAAATTTTGTCGAATGTTTTTTTTCTGTTCGGTTGTTAATTGTTGCAACCAGCTTAGGAATTTGTATCCTACAAAGACAAAAAACAATATAAAGCCGATAGAAAATGGAATGACAAAAGGATGAAATTTCATACAATTATATTTTTGTTATTGTCGATTAAATCTTTCCAAAAAAAAAAAAGACATAGTTTCATAGTTTTCTGTCGCTTAGCCTAAGTTTCGTTGGCTATGGAAGATGCTTAAAAGTCAGTTCACTTATTATTTCCTGCATGCGAACCACTAACGACCGGGTATTAATGCCTCTGGGACAAACCATTTGGCATTTACCGCAGAGAAGACACTTTTCTAACTCTTTTCCAAGCATATCAATCTTTCCTCTTTTCAGTAAAAGATGACAGAATCGAACATTAAATCCGTTGATAGAATTAGCCATGCAGGTGGCTACGCAGGCTCCACACATAAGACAACGAAGGGCAGAAGGTTCTTTCTCAATCAATCGATGATACAAATCTTGCGATATTGCATCCATATCGTATTGTCGGGAAGGAGCGGGTTTATATCCAAAATTTTTCATATCATTCTGTCATTTGTATGCAACTGAATTATTGTTGTGAGGGATAAGTGCAGCAGTTTATTTGAAATGATTTCATGTTTCCATCGGTATCGACCGCTGGCTAAGATATCGATGAGTCATTAAAGCTGCGGCTCTCGCATCGCTGAGGGCTTCAGGAAGGGTAAAAGGTCGCTTACAGGTGCCGGCGAGATATAATCCCTCATGAAGTGTTGCATTGTCGTCTGTGATTGATTGCCGGCTCTGTGCAAAGTTGTATTCCCCTTGAATATTTAGTTGTTTTGATAGTGACGAAGTACTTTCAGAAGATTCTATTCCCACCATTAATATCAACAAGTCAACGGTAAGCTTCATCGGTAAATGCAGAAGGGTGTCTTCAGCTCTGATTTGAATCCGGTTGTCAATAGTTTGTGACGCTTCAGATATTTTTCCTCTGATATAATTTACACCATAAATCTCTTGAGACTTGCGGTAAAGTTCTTCGTAAAATTGGCCGGTCATGCGTAGATCCATGTAAAATATATACACTTCTGTTTGCGGCAACAATTCTTTTATTTCGATTCCAAATTTTACGGCATTAATGCAACAAACCCTTGAACAATAATGATTTCCTACTTTTGCATCGCGCGATCCAACACAATTAAGAATGGCTACTTTTTGTGGAGAAGTTCTATTGCTGCCGATAATTTTATTGCTTTTAACCATTCCCTCAAACTCCAGCGATGTAATCACGCCGTTGTAAATCCCGTAGCCATATTCTTCTTTATATTCAGGATTGAATGTCTTAAACCCGCTGCAAAGAATGAGGGCTGATGATTGATATTTGTTTCCTTTGCTGGTTATTACTTGCCAATTTTGTCCCGATTTTTCTATTTGGGTTACACTTTCGTTGAAGCGTGGCGTAATGTTAGGATGAAGAATTTTTGTGTTAAATTGGTGAATAAGCTCCAATGATGGTTGGAAATTGGGAAATATTTTGAAGACTTTTTTGATGTTTCCCCCAATTTCATTTTCTTTTTCAAAAATTTCAACCTTATATCCTAGAGTTGCAAGATTCCATGCTGCTTCAATACCTGTCGGACCTGCTCCGACTACAATGATATCCGATCGGTGATTTTCGTTTAATAACATATTGATGAAAGTTAATGGCTTATGAACTCAATGATTCTTCCTGATTTTCCAACGTATTTTGTATTCGGATCGAATGAAATTCCAATTTTCTCAAGAAGTGGCGTGACATCAATGGCATGAAGCTGCAACCCCAGATCCCAAGGGTCATATCCGAGAAGCAGCCCGGTTAATTCTTCATAGGTAAGGACAGGAATGCCATTGCCATGTTTATCGTAGGTTTTGCCTTCCATTTCGCGGATGGTATATTGCCATCGATCTAAGAACATGTTGCAACCCGGACAATTGGTTAGGATAAAGTCGGGATTATAGGGTGCCATCGACTCAAATTTTTTACGAGAATTGGCCAAAGAGTAACCCCGGTTTGCTTGTATCAAGTAGTTTCGGAATCCAAATCCACAACAATGCCTACGTTCCGGATAGTCGATCACTTTTCCACCCCATTCTTGAATTATCCCGGAAAGGACTTGCGGAAATTCCATAGAACCAACTACAGCGTGGGGAAATACCTTTGAATAGTGACATCCAATATGTTCCACTCCTTTAAGTGGTTCACCGGTTTTGATGTTTAATAACTGGTATTTCATACGCGATTTTAGCTCTTTCCGAAATTTGTAGATTATATCTGAAGGATGGGTCACCGTTTCGGGAAGGTCAAAGGTTCTTCCTGTGGCTTGCTGCAGATAGAGCCGTGTTTTTTCCAATTCTTCGGGGAAATGTTTCCAGGTTTCAAGCACTTCGTTAATTAACCCAAAGGAAGTAACACACGATGGAACAAAATTTTTATAACCTTTTTCGCTCATTAATGAAAAAAGTCGTGCAATTATGGTCATAGTTGTTTCCAACGGTACAACATCGGAGTGGTAACCAATTCCGGTGCAAGTATGAAGGTCGGGATCGTCGATAATATCTTTCCTTAATTCTAGGCGCATAATATTCAAAAACGCTTTTTCAGCTCCCGGGAAGAATGATTGTCGAATACAGCTTCGTTCGTAATAATAATTATCTTCGGGAATTTCTTTCTGGTAATTTTTCCAGTATTTTTCTTCCATGATCATTCTACATTTGAGTTATCGTCCTGTTCAGTGTATATTTTCATAAAATATGAAGAGAAGGGTTCTGAATCCGTTTCAAGTCCCATTTCTTTTGCTTGTTGTTGAGAGAATTGATCAATGGTATCAAAAAAATTTTTTCCGCCGGTAACCTCAAAAATCCTATTAACCTCAGCAATACTTTCGTCCGATATCTTTCTCAAGGCACCACTGCCTGGTTTGTTGAGGTTTCCGCCAAGTCTGTCAATAATTTCTTCAAGATTTGAGTGATACCATTCCCAAACTTGGCCTTGCTCGGGATGTAATTCAGGTTTAATCATTTCGGCATGAGTGCAATAGCCTTTTGTTAAAATGCTTTCCCCCACAGTTTTATAGATAGCGTATTGTTGTCGACCTTTTGGGCTTTTGGTGAAAAGTCCTAATTTTTGTGATAAGGTTCGTAGAGTAGAAATAAGAAGGCCTGGGGTGTTGCCTCGTGGACATCGGGTTTTGCACGACATACATTGACCGCAATACCAGATATAATCCGAAGAAAGTAATTCTTCAATTAGTTGATTATCTTTGGTTTGAAGAATGTTGCAAATCTTTTTGGGGTCGTATGGAAAGAATTCGGCTGCGGGGCAGATAGCAGAACAAACTCCGCAATTCATACAGGCATTTAACCCTTCAACGAAGCGAATATCTTTACGTAGCGTCTCGTAATAATCAATCATATAACACGTGTTCCAATGGGTTGATTTTTCACTTTTTACAAAAGTGTTGTGTTTTTATGACAAAAAAATCCGCTTTCCCACGCATTTTTTATACGTCGAAAAACGTATTTCAAATCGGCAAACAGATGTTTAGATGTTGATGATTCCGGTTTTTATGGCATAAATCACCAATCCTGCGGTATTCCGGGTGTTGGTTTTGTTTAAGATATTTTCCCTGTGTTTGTCAACAGTACGTTTTGAAATTGACAAAATATCGGCAATTTCTTGATTCGACATTCCTTGACAAATGTAGAGCAATATTTCTTCTTCTCGTTCCGTAAGGTTGGAGATTGGTGTTGTTTCATTTTTTTTGGTCACTACTTTGAGCATTCGCGTCAAGATTTCTTCGGAAAAGAAATGGCTGCCTTCGGATACTACTTTAATAGCTGTTTCAACTTCGTTGAATCCGGCACTTTTAACGATAAACCCTTTTGCTCCGGCATTTATCATTGCCGAGTAGTAGTTTTCGTCGCTATACATTGAAAGTGCAATGATTTTAATATCGGGATATTTTTGAAGGGCTAGGGTTGTAGTGGAAATTCCATCTAGATCAGGCATTTGAATATCCATAAACACAAGGTCGGGAAGAACTTTGTCGAGCATTTGTAAAAATTCTCTTCCGCTCTGAAAATCAAGCACCTGAGATATGGTTGGAATTCCTTCCAACAATATTTTGAGACCTTCCCTGAAAAGTTGATGGTCGTCAACAATAGCTACTTTATACCCTTCCATAAATGTTATAAATCATTGATTCCTACTCTTATATGAGCGTGAAAACCCATTCCGGGTTGGGAATTAAATGTCACGGTTCCTTTCAGTGATTTTACTCGGGAATGAATATTGGTCAGACCTGAGCCTTTTTCCACCAAGTTTTGTATTCCGGTTTTCTCTAATTTGCATCCCAAGCCATTATCCGAATAGTTAACAATGAGTTGTTTACTTGTTTCTTCAATTGAGATGTTGATTTTGGATGCTTGAGCATGTTTAATTGTATTCATTATTAGTTCGCATAGAACCCTGTAGATAACGGTTTCAATCGTTCGATTGTAACGTTTTTCGGGCGCATTCGACTCAATATTCATCGATGGACACTTTTCTTCGGGTATTCGGTGCACAAATGATTTTATGGCGTTTACAATGCCAAAGTTTTGTAAAATATGCGGACTCAGGTTGTTGGAAATCTCTTTTACAGTTTTTAATGATTCGTCAATGAGTTTATCAGTATTGTAGAGTATCTGTTTCTCTTTTTCGGTAACAATTCGGTTTTGCAGGGCTGTAATTGACATTTTAACCGAAGAAAGCAGCGGAGCCAAACCATCGTGCAGTTCCTTTGAGAAAATATATTTTTGATTTTCTTCGGCTTGAACCATGGCTGCAAAAACCTTCGATTCATTTTCGGCTTTTAATTTGTCGATTCGCATTTGAATGTTGAAAATTCGTTTAATGAAAGCAAGGCTAATCAGTAATAAGACCGAAATAATCACTCCAATCCAACTATTGACATCGTCACCCACCG
>DAOTAV010000024.1:0-19108 GCA_035382785.1 Salinivirgaceae bacterium
TTATCGGCACACTAAACACTCGTTTACTCTTGGCTATGATTTTAACCAAGGATTCCGCGGTAATGAGGGATTTTCCGATAGAAAAACATACCTGGCAAACGACACTCTCTATCGGGTTGGGAATAGTGATCGTTGGTTTCATAACTATCGCAATTCAATTCGTGGTGGCTACGACTGGGATATTTCCAATAAAACTACCTTTGGAGTTACAGGCATGATGCAAATTGGGAGCAATAAACGCAACTCCGAATCAAATCAATATTTAACATCAACATCGAGGCCAGATACAACTTTCAGAATTTCAAAAACCAACGAGCGTGGAAATCAAAATAATTATGATGTTAACACCACATTGATTCACAAGTTTAACACCGAAGGCCATGAATTGCAGTTTATGGCAACAGTTTCGGGAAATCAAGATGACGAAAACATTCGTAACTACCTTGATAATTTCAATCAGAATATCCATGAATGGTGGGATACTATCAAGACCGATGAAAATTACCAAACCATGCAAATTGATTATTCCCGACCTTTGGGTTTAGTGAAAATTGAAACCGGTGCGCGCTCTCGTTTCAGACAGATAGATTTTCGGAATCAAACCTTTAATAATCCATATATTCCCTCAAATCAAGGTATAAACCATTTTCTTTACGACGATCAGATTCACGCTTTTTATGCTATTGGAAAATCAAAAATCGAAAATTGGGAGTTTCAACTTGGTTTGCGAACAGAATATTACCGCATTATAACGGAACAGAAATCGAACAACGAGAAGAATACTAAAGAAGACATCAACTTTTTTCCAACTTTCCACATCAGCAACTCTGTTGGAGAAAACAAAATAATGTTAAGCTACAGTCGACGTGTCACTCGTCCCCATATTCGTTTCCTCAATCCTTATGAAGAGTGGGATAACGATAATGTGCGCAAGGGAAATCCGCTTCTCGATCCGGAGTTTTCTCACTCGTTAGAACTTAACTATTTGCGCTATTTCGGGCAATCCACAGCCAGTGGAACCGTATTCTATCGACAGACAGATAATTCCATTTCATCAATACAGAAATTATACGATAATACGGGAATTATTATGATGACTTTTGATAATATTCGGAAACAGGCTTCGTTAGGAGTTGAAATTTCACTTCGCCATTCGTTTACTCAATGGTTTCAGTTTGACGGAAATTATTCGTTTTTTTACTCATCCATCAGTGGAGAAGCTCTGGGTGAGACAGTAAACAACGATAGTTATAATCATTCGGTAAGAGCTAATCTAAATTTCAGAGTATCAAGAAACACCTCCGTATCAGGTTTTGTGATGTATAATTCACCATCAGTAACTGCTCAGGGGAAACGTGGGGCTTTCTATAATAATGGGTTAAGTGTGCGTCAACAGGTATTGGATCGAAAAGGAACCATTACCTTATCCGTTAGGAATCCTATTGGTAAGTTTCGTTGGGAATTTGAGACCTCAGGAAATGATTTCTACAACTATACCTATCGAGAGCCTTATATGCCTGTTGTGACACTTGGATTTTCATATAAAATCAATGAAGGAATAAGAAAAAAACGAACCAACGGTGAACGTTCCGAGGATTTCTCGCCCGATATGGAACTATAAGTCGATAATAGAGCTGATTTCATTACCTCTACAGGGCGACATCTGTTGCCCTTTTTTTACTATTTATTGGTTAAAAAAAAACCTGCAAACAAGTATGTTGCAGGTGGATTGGATTTGTGGGCCCAGCCGGGTTCGAACCAGCGACCCCCTGATTATGAGTCAGGTGCTACTAACCAGCTGAGCTATGGGCCCGTTTCCCAATCAGATTGGGAGTGCAAATATAATGTATTTTTTTAATGAAAACAAACTTCATCAACGTTTTTTAATCATCTCGGTAGATGCATCGAAGTTCAGGAAGTAGTCGCCTTTTGAAAGTGAAGAAATATCGATTTTTTGACCTCTACCCTTCAAAAGCAGTTTTCCTTGCGTGTTCCAAATTTCGTAGTCGGTTTCAGCAGAAAAAATAATTTCGTTCGAATTTTTTGGGAATTGAAAGGTTACCGGAGGGATAGTGCTGCGGAAAGAAGCTTCGCGTGAATATCGTTTATCTCCATTGAAATTGGTTTGGCGAACCCTAAATCGGTTTAAACCACTGTGAAATGTAATGGGATAAGAATAGCTATTTTGAGTATATTCTCCCTTCCCTTCTATTTGACCAATGGGAATCCATTTGTTCCAGCGGAATTGTTCAATCACATAAGGAAGTGACCCTGATTCTTTAACGGTTTCCCACTGGAGCGTGTTGGTTTTCACGTCTATTTTTATCGATTTTAGTTCAAAGGTGCTTTGGGGTTTAATCACTTCCGGGTTGAGTATTTTGGGTTTACAGCTTTCAGAATGTTTTATTGTAAGGGTGATTGGGCTTCCAAGGGGCAACTGTAAAGCTGAAAAATCGACTTCAATAGCGCTGCTTTGAAGAAAGTCATTGGTTTTTGACCCATTGATAAGTATTTCAGTAACACAAAATTTACTTCCTTCAACAAAAGGATTCATAATGTAAAGATTTTTGCCTTGATATATTCCTTTCAGCGTAATCTCTTCCCCAACAAGGGTTGTTGATGATAGTGCCATCAGGAGAAATCCGAAAACTATAAGCAAACGCTTTGTAAATAAATGACCTGGTTGAGTCATATTGTTAATGGATCCTTTTTTTTTTCAAATTTAATAAGCAAATATTTAATATTTTTTCTATAAATCAAAAAAAAATATTGTTTCATCAAAATTTCAATGTTTTATAAAAAAAGAGGAGACCAAACGGGTCTCCTCTTTTTTAAAGTTCTGTAACAAATTTATTTTTTAATAAATCGTTGTACAGAAGTATTTTCGTTTTCAATCAATCGTAAGAAATAAACACCACTGTTAAGATCCGAAATGGAAATTGACATGGTAGTTTCGTTCATTTCGAACGATTTGAGCAGCGTTCCGTTGTTGGAATAGATTTCAACAACAGCGGGAGAAGTCAGACTGCGGGCAACGTTTAAGCTATTGTTTGCCGGATTGGGATACACCGCAAAAGTGTTGGAGATTGCATCTTCAACACCAGTAAGGATAACATTAACCGGAAGGTTAGCTCCATTCACAACTAATTGATCTGTGATTGTGTTGTATCCGGTTTTGCTTACGGTGTAGCTATAGGTGCCGTCCACAAGGTTTATAGTTGCAATGCCTTGTGCATTAGTGGTCAGGGTTGTGTTGTTGATAGCTATGCTTGCTCCGGCAATAGGTGCATTAGCAATGTTTTTAACTGTGAAAGTGACCGTGTATTGAGGTGCATCCATGTTGAAACTAATAGTTTGAATGCTTGATTGACCACTGGTGTACACAGCTCTAACGCCGGCGGTATGTTGTCCGACCGGTACATTTTGGAAAGTATAGCTTGTTCCTTGAATTCCTGAAGCTACTTGGTTTCCGTCAAGATAAACGTTATAGCCACTGAACGATTTGTTTTTAGCTACCTCAAAACCAAGGTCATCTACCATGAATACAAACGCATCGTTAGAAACACATTGGATTGCTAAACGAACGGTCTGACCAACGTAGGCATTCAATGGATAGCTATATTTGGTCCAGGTAATCGGGGCTTCAATATAGTTTGCTCCTGAAATAATTGTGAAATTCGATGGTTCAGCACCGGTTGTAGAGACACCAACTTTAAATCTCTCAAGACCATACTGATCTGTTACTGATTTTCCCCAGAATGAAAACAAAAGACCCGGGGTTACGGTAATCGGCTCGGTTATTAGCCAGTCGTTGTTGGGAGGAGTTGTTGCTGCAAAGCAACCTAAATATTTGCTGCCACTATGGGGTAACCAAGCCTCAGAGGTTAGGGCTGGTGATGTTGCTGACGGATTAAATACAATAAAGGAACCAACGTATCCTTGATTTGGGAAGGTAACATTTTGGATTGAGTAAGTTGCAGAGCCGTCAACATCTACCATGGTGTAATTTCCTATGTTTTGGATAATAAAGTTTTCGTATGACTCCATGTCGTCTATGGTCGCTTGGAAATTATTCCAGCTGAAAAGAGCATTATTACCTTGCTGGGTTACCATCAAACCATAGGGTTCATTGATTATTTCAATCAATTGGGCTGAATGAGAAAGTCCTGTATTGTTGATATTGATGCCGGTAGCATTGTAGGGATTAAATCCTGCAAGAGTAATGGTTAGGTCATAGACGCCTCTCCATACTGCAGGGAAGGTAACTCCAGTAGCTCCTGATGTTAACGTGTATACGTGTTGTGGATCTCCATCCTGATTAACCAGTGTAACAACAGCGTTAGTTGCAGGATCATTGGAGTTGGTAGTTATGTTCACCGTGAACGCAACTTCCATGTCTTTCGGGAGAACATTTGACAATACAGCGGGTGAGGTTACTCCGTTTGTGTAATTTGCAACCACAGCGTATTGGTATAATCCCGATGCTAGTGCGTTCCAAGTATTGTCAATGTAGAATGTGTCTGCAACGTTGGTTGCCAATTGTGTCCATTCAGACGGATCTTGTCCTTGCAATAAGCGATATACGGTATAGTTTTCAAATGATTTGGGCATGCTGTTCTGAGCCACTGAATACGCACCGTTTTCTTTTGCTGTTGAGAACATATTGCTGTATTGACCCTTAATTTTTACATTTTCAAGGTCAAATTTGGGTTGTGAAGCCAATAATTCGGAAATTAAAGTGCTTTGTTTAACTCCTAGCATTTTAGCATTATCAACCCAGGCTGCAATATTCCAGTTATAGGTTAGCGAAGGTGCAAGTTGTGTTAATGTTGACCAAGTTCCTTGGAAATACATCATATTTCCAAACCCTTCTACTTGTGGTCCTGCGTCAGTACCTGCAGGATATCCGGTAGTGGTGTTTACGTTATAGCCAATCCACAATTCTTGAGTGTCGTCTATGATAAAGGGGGTGGTTAGGATAACTTCGTTCCAGGCAGCAATTGTTGGGTTGGATACCACTTGTGAATAAGCAAGGGTTGCCGGTGCAGAAGGAGTGCCTCCTGTCCAGATGCGAATAGTATAGGTTGCTGCTGCTTCGTTCGGGTAGAATTGTATTTTTGTAATTGACATTCCTCCAACCTCAAGTGCCTGAAGATTTGCAGGCGAGTAGCGATGAGCTACATCAAAGTTGGCTGCACTACCAGTTCCTACTGAAGTGTAATTCGTGCCATTATCCCACTTTAACCATTGAGGCGATCCTGTTGGCCCGGCAAATGGGTCAAACCATGTTACCAAGGCATTGTCGTTCACTATTGCTGCAGTAACTCTTTTGGGAGGATATGGAATTTCGTTCAAAATAATGTTTTGGGTTACATTACCATTTTCTACAGTGATGTTTAATACAGCATCTTGATATCCGGTTTTTTGAGCTGTTAAGACATAAGTCAACCCTTCACCATAAACATTTGCGAATTCATAATAACCATTAGCATCGGTAGTGGCAACATAATTTTCATATCCTTCTAATTTTACATTAACTCCTTCCAATGGCAGATTGGTATCGCTGGCCGTAATGGTCCCACTCACGGTGTACTGTTGAATAGGATTGAGAACCATATCCACAATGGTAGTGTCATCGGCAACAACCGTAACATTTTCAGCGGTGTCGTTATGATATCCCTGTTTGCTGAAAACAATATTGTAATTTCCCGGTTGAAGATAACTTAGTCTATAAAAACCGCTGGCATTAGTAAGTTTTGAGGATTGGCTTCCAATGATTTGAACTTTTACTCCCGCAAGCGGGTTGCCCTCTGAAGTTACAGTACCTTCAACAAAGCCTAATCCGGCAGTTGAGAAGAAAAGAGTTGTGTTCGGAACCCAACTGATAACAGTTCCGGCACTTGTTGGAGTAACGTTGGGATCAAATTGTGTGTCTGATGAGTATCTTCTGGTGCAGTTAGATCCGGGAACTTCGGTTCCGTAAAAACTATCGGAAGAGGAGTAATAACTGGGGTCAAATCCACGATAAGTGTAGATAACAAGGTTACCGCCCTGATATACATATTGATTTTGGAGGGTAATCAAAATATCGTTAACTCCGCCGGGGGTATTTATATTTCCATCATAAACCAATGTTAATGTTGATGGATCAATCCATCCGTTTGACATATTGGTTTCAGTAGTTTCACCAATCCATATTTTTACCGGTTTTTGGCCTATGGTGCTTGTTGCAAAGTTGTTTTTGTATGCAATGGCAGTTATTATTCCGCCGGCGATTCCTAATTGAGCAGGAGTGTAAATTGTTTGTGAAGCGCTATTTTTATAATAATAATCGAATGGAATTCGCGAAGGTGGGAAAGTATTGGCTTCACCGACTTGCGTTACAAAAGTTCCCGCAGGATAAACCTGGATGTTTTTTAGAGCTGTCTGATTATTGGTAAGGACTTCATCTGCTGCGAATACAACCACGCCAAGAACAGAAATATTTCCGGGAGTTGTCGGTGTCCACGTAATAGGAATGTTGAATGTAGATCCTGTAGTGAGGGTTACTCCCGGAGAAGTAGCTAAAACATTGTTATCGTTATCTCGCAGTTCAACGGTATAATCAACACCTGCAACATCGGAAGATCCCCAGTTTTTTACGGTAACCGTGAATTCTTGTTCTATACCCTGAGTTGCGAAAGAAGATCCGTTCAACGAAACAGCCTCTAAATCGTTTGATGCGGGAATATAACAGGAAACAGTGGCTTTCCAACCCGGTTTGACGATAATATTATCTGAAGTAAACATAAATGTAAGAGCACCTTGAGCATTCGAGGCAATGTAAGGATTTGCAGGGATCGTGGTTCCGGTAAGATTAGCCAACTGGGGATCGTTGGTTGAAGTTCCGTCGTAAATTTTTAGAAAATCATAGTTATTCTCAACGCTGAATTCTGTAAATTGAACCTTGATTTTTGCACCAGCAGTTGCCGGAAGAAGAGTTAGCGTGAAATTTTCGTAGTTTGCATAATCACCAGTTGCCCCCCCTGAGTCATAAAAAAAGGCACTGCAGGTGGTAACCGTTCCATTTTGCATCAAAATGTCGTCTTTTGATGCTGTCACAACACGTTTTTTTTGTTCTTTGCTTTCTTTTGCAGCTAAGGCCTCTTTTTCGGCTTTCATTTTTGCCAGGGTTTCGGCATCAAATGTTTGCCCTGAAAGACCAAACCACATAAACAAAGCTGTGGTTAGAAGTGTAAGTCTTCTCATGATTTTGAATTTTTTGGTTAATACTAAAAATGACTTTCATCACCTGCGAATATATTGTTTTTTTTTTGTTGTTGTATTAGAATTGTCTTTTTTTTTTGATTTTTTTTGGGTTCTTTATATCAAGTGTGTGGGAACTTTTTTGGTATATTTATTGAGCCTATTACTTTACGTTTATCAGGAGATTTGTGAAAATAGAGGTCTTACAATTCGGAAAAACCGACGAGCTTTGGATGGAAGAAGGAATTTGCCAATACCAACAGCGAATTCAACGAATGAATCCACTAACCGTAATCACTTTACCGGAATCAAAATATAAAGGGAAAGATCTTCGTAGTTTAAAAATTGACGAGGGAAAAAGTTTGCTGAAACGCTTAAACGCTAACGATTTTGTGGTTTTGCTCGACGAAAAAGGTAAAACTTTTACTTCCAATGAATTTGCTGAATGGATACAACAAAAACAAATTAGTCAAAAAAAAATTGTTTTTGTGATCGGAGGTGCTTATGGTTTTTCCGATGAGGTTTATCAAAAAGCCGATTTTATGTTATCGCTCTCACCCATGACCTTTTCTCATCAATTAGTAAGAGTACTATTTATGGAGCAACTTTATCGAGCTTTTGCCATTATCCATAAAATTCCTTATCATCACGATTAATCAAGCTATGTTGCGTCAACAAATAAAAACCGCTTTTCTAGTATCGCTTTTATTTTATGGATTTTCCATACTAACCGGTAAGGTGTTTTTATTGTTTAATCAACAGGATCCCGATACACAACGCATAGAAAAATTTGTTCATAAAAAGCTTTATACACTTGAGGTTGCGCTAAACATGATTGAAGTTTCGTATCAAAATCATGATACACTTAGTAAAATCCTATCCAATTATGAGCAAACCGAGCAAATCTATGTTGCTATTTATCGAAATTGGAATTTAAGGATCTGGCCAACCGAAAGAATTGCGATTCCTGAAGTATATAATCCTGATATTTTTTCTTCCTCTTTTATAAAACTGGGCAATCAATTTTTTTTGGTAGCACAGAAACGGGTCAACAACGTTGATTTGGTTGCTTTAGCCCTTATTAAACAGCAATTCGAACTGGAAAGTGAGTATCTGAAGGATGGTTTTGTGGCGGGTTTTCCTTTAGAAAATAATTATCGAATCACAACGAATATTTTTTCCGATTACAGAATTTATGATCCCGGCGGACATTATCTTTTCTCCCTTGAGAAACACACTCCTGTAGTTCTACCCTCGTGGCAACAGTGGATTGTTTTTTTTCTTTTCCTCTCTTTCATCGTTGGTTTGTATCGTTTGGTAGAAGGATTGTCTGAGTATTGTTTGTTGCGGTTAGGTGTTTACTCGGGGTTATTGGCTACTGTAGTTTTTTTTATTTTGGCTCGTCTCTTTTTTACCTTAGGAACTATTCCGGAAATTTTGCGACAACATGAAATTTTCAAACCAATTTTATATTCTTCCGGGATTTTCGCTCCTAATTTTGGACAAAGTATTTTAAATATCTTGTGGTTGTTTCTTTTTGCATTGTTTTTATGGCAAAAGAAAAATCTTTTTGTCACACAATTTCAATCTAGACATTTAACCACGCTACATTTAATTTTTTGGGTGATCTTGTCAGCCCTGATTATTAATCATCTTAATCTGTTTATCCGCGATATCATACTTGATTCGACCATTTCTGCCGAAATGTATCGGGTTTCTGAATTATCGGTGTATAGTTTTCTTTCGGTTTTCCTGGTTTTAATCTATATAGCTGTATATGTTTTACTTGTATCCTTCAGCTACTATTTGTTCCGGTCGAAGTTTTCTCCTTTAACTATTTTCATCAATCAAATCGTTGGTGCAGTAATTATCTTTTTGCCCTTTTTGATATACGTGCAGTTGATTCACTCGTGGGTTGTTCTTTTTTACAACGTAATCAATTTTTTGATTTATCTCTATTTCCAAAATAAAATCACAAAATACACCTTAGCTTCACTGCTTGCCGCTGCAACCACCGTATTTCTTATTGTTCAATCTTCGTTCTACACAGAGAAAAAGTGGATTGAGTCGGGAAAAGTATTGGCTTATCAGCTAGCTTTTTCCGATGATTTAAAAACAAATATTCAACTCGAAAAGATTTCTTCTTCAATTGCCTCCGACACAGTTTTGTTTCGGTTGATTACTGCGAATAAGGGCGATTTTGTCCGCGCGTCAAACTACTTAAACAGTCAATATTTCACAGAATTGTTTCGCAACTATAACGTAACGCTTCAGTTTTTTAAGCCGAACGATAGTCTTTTTGTTGATACTAGTGTTACACAATGGCAACCGTGGAAAGCCTTCTACCAAAACCTTGTTTCTAATTGGGGGATTCCGATAGAAAAGTCAGCGTTTTATCGCATCAATCGCAGTAGTGGGTTTCTCAGATTTGTAGGTATTCACTCGCTAGAATCGTTAAATTTACCCTACAGTTTGGTTGTAGAAATTGAAACAAAACCTTTGGATTTTAATCGAGGTATCCATTCGTATGTTTTAAAAGGTCGTTTTGGATTTCCTAGCTGGCATAAAGATCTTTCGTATGCCTTTTATTATCGAAATCAATTGATATCCAAAAGCGGAAAATATGATTTTAAGATGATTGCTCCGGCACATTTCTCGGAGTTACAAAACAATCCGCAGTTTTTCACTGATGCTTTGCATAGGTATATTGCATTTCGATACTCTTCCGATCAAGTGGTTTTATTGGTTGAACAAAAGCCACGTTTTTTTGATTATCTAATATGGTTTTCCTATGTCTTTATCCTTTACTACCTCACAATTGCGCTGATTTCGTTAATGCTCATTCGTGGGGCATTGAAAAACTATTTTTCTTTAAACCTCAGGCATCGAATTCAATTATATATGTCGGTGGGGCTTATGTTGGCAATCGTAATTATCGGTTCGGGAAGTATTTATTTTAATTTCAGAAGTTCAAAACAAAAATATCTGGAAACCGTTAATGAAAAGATTGTTTCAGTGTCGCAGGAAATCAGTCGTTATTTCTTAAAAGTAAACGATTTGCACAAATACGACGACAACTATGTTCACTTTTTGCTGCGGCACTATTCCACTGTTTTTAACACCGATATAACGCTGTATGATGCCGGAGGGTCGCTTGTGGCCACCTCGCGTCGGGAGCTTTTTGACGAACAGATTGTGGGTTCCAAAATGAATTTTTCAGCCTATTTGCAGCTAAGTCAAAAAAACGAAAGCCGCGTATTGGTGATTGAGCGAATAGGAATCTTACCTTACTATAGTGCCTACTTTCCTTTGTTGAATAGCTATGGGAAGGCTATTGGTTTTTTAAATTTGCCTTTTTTTACGCACGATAGAGCCTATGCGGCCGAATTGACTTCGGTTTTGGTTGCTTTGGCAAATATCAGCGTGCTGTTGCTTTTGATTTCGATGGCAATTTCGTTTGTAATTGCTAAAATGGTGACAGAGCCATTGCATGTTTTGCGATCAAGCCTTCAAGGATTCGACATTGCAAAAAAGAACGCACCAATTCATTATAGCCGTAAGGATGAAATTGGCGATTTGGTTCGAGAATATAACCGGTTGATTGATGAACTTATGGAAAAAACCGCCATGTTGGCACAAACAGAACGTCAAAGTGCTTGGCAAACTATGGCGAGGCAGGTAGCCCATGAAATAAAAAACCCATTAACCCCAATGCGATTAAACATTCAGCTTCTTCAAAAAGCCTGGGACGATAAGGTCCCTGATTTTGACAGTCGGATGAAAAAAGTTTGTCGTACCCTGATTGAACAAATTGACACTTTATCGGAAATATCCAACGAGTTTTCGAATTTTGCCAAAATGCCGGCTGAAAAAGTTGAAACCTTAAATCTTGAAGAATTAAGCCGCTCGGCTATACAATTGTTTGACCAAACTAAGAATGTGCAATTTCGTTTTGAAAATCAATGTCCTTTTGAGCCCTTCATTCGTGGCGATCGTAATCAGATGTTGCGAGTTTTTACAAATTTATTTAAAAATGCAGTTCAGGCCATTCCCGAAGATCGGCTTGGTTTGATCGAAGTAAAAATATTTCCTGAAGGTTCCGACATTGTAATTTCCATATCCGATAACGGTGAAGGAATTCCCGACGAGATGCAAAAGAAAATATTCCAACCCAACTTTACTACTAAATCAAGTGGGATGGGATTGGGGTTAGCTATGGTAAAGAATATTGTGATGGCTATGTCAGGAACGATTTGGTTTGAAACGGAATCCAACAGGGGAACTACCTTCTTTATTCGCTTCCCGGGGGAATGAGACCGTCTGATTTCTTTTGTTTGTGTTTTTTTTGTTTCATATAATCCATCAAGGTTTTGATATTAGTGCGTTTCCCGAATAGATATAGAATATCGTCAGCTTCAATAATTAAATCGCCCGGAAGTTGAGTAATGTGTTTATTATTGCGGAGAATTGCCAGGATTGTTACTGAAAAATTCTTTCTTAAATCAAGATCGTGAATAGATTTGCCAACAATGGATGTGAATTCGTTTAAAACACGAACGGAAACTATTTCAACATCGGGAATTGAAAGCGATAGCGGCGAATCTTGAAATTTTGGGTTTTCACTACAGAGCAATTCATATCGATTTGTCCGAAGGCAACCAACAAATTCTTCAATAATCGATCGTGGAACCAAATATTTCTTTAAAACCGTTGAGAAAATCTCAATTGAAGTTTCATATTCTTCGGGAATAACCTCGTCGGCACCCAATAAAACCATATCGTTTATGTTAGATTCGTAACGCGTTCGAACTACAATATGAACAATTTCTGATAATTTCCGAATGTTAATAATAATAGCTTTTGCCGTGGTTATGTCCGAAATCGCAATCACCACAATTCGAGCTAAATCAACTTTTACCTTTTCAAGAATAATTTCACTCGAGGCATCGCCGAAAATAACGGGCTCGTTGAGTTTTTTTAATTCCTCAACCACCTGTGGGTCGATTTCTACAATGATATAGGGGATAGCCGCAAATTTTGCCGCACGAGCCAAGTTTTTTCCATTTAATCCGTAACCGATAATTACAATATGATCCGATAAGGTTAGCTCGTTAGAATGGGCATGTTTGATTTTCGAAAGATTAAAGAGTCGTTTACGGATCGGTTGGGGAACCGGTAGATGGATAAAAGTGTTTGCAATCTGCTCAGACCGATTTATAAGGAATGGAGCAACTCCCATGGAAACTAAGGATACTGCCAGAAAAATTTGATAAATCTCTCCATCGATCAGTTTATACGATAAGCCAATTCCTGCAAGGATAAATGAAAACTCTCCAACTTGAGCCAGGTTAATACCGTACTTGATCGCAGTTTTGGCATGATAACCCAACCAACTAAGAGAAAAGAATCCGAGTAGCGATTTCAGGAAAACAACTATTATCGAAATTCCAAAAATCAAAAAGATATTTTCAATCAGAAAATGAATATTTAGGAGCATCCCGATGGAGACAAAGAAGAAACTAATGAAAATCTCACGGAAGGGCACGACATGAACCGTAACTTGGTGATTATATTCCGATTCTGAAATAATCAAGCCGGCAATAAATGCTCCCAACGCCAGCGATAAACCAAGGGTTGAGAAAAGAAAAGCTGTGGCAAGACAAAGGAATAAAATGGTTAAAATGAATAGTTCCTGGTTGCTGCTTAACACAATTCTTTTAAGAATTTGTGGTACGATATATCGTGAAGAAACATAGACGAAAACTAAAATACCGAAAAATTTTACCACTAAGTATAACAGCTCCAATGATATGTTACCATTCTCTCCCGCCAATAGTGGAATGAGCAAAAGCATGGGCACCGCTAAAAGGTCTTGATAGATTGCCGTACCAATAGTTATTTTATCGGAAAGTCCGGGGTTAATCTTTTTTGCTTTTAATGATTTAAGGATGATAGCCGTGGAACTTAGCGACAGTAAAAAACCCATAAAAACTGCAAAAGCAGCAGGAAATCCGGAAAAAAAAATGATTACGAAAGAAGTTAAAACAACTAATGCCGCAAAGAGATTTCCTCCCAAAAAAATGGGCTTTTTGAGTGGCTCGATGTTTTTAATCGAAAACTCAACACCAATGACAAAAAGAAGAAAAACAATCCCGATTTCAGCAAAAATCGAAACATCATTGTGCATGGGAATGATGGATAACCCATGGGGACCGATTATAGCCCCGGTTATAAGAAAGACAAGAATCGAGGGTACTTTGAAACGATATAAAAATAGCGATAATAGGATTGAAACTCCAATTATGATTACAATTTCTTTTAAAATTGGGATTTCGATCATCGTTACTCTTCAAAAAAGAATTCACCCTTTTCTTCAATGATGCTTCCCAGAACAATAACGTTTGCTCCAGCATCAAACAATGCATCAGCTTCCTGACGATTTTTTACTCCACCACCCACAATAATAGGTATCGAAACGTTTTTGCGGATGAGTTGCAGTGTCTCTAAAGGAATTGGAGAGCGAGCCCCCGACCCGGCTTCCAAATACAAGGCCTTAAGGCCAAGCATTTCTCCGGCAATAGCTGTGGCGATGGCTAAATCGGTTTTTGAACGAGGCAAAGGCATGGTTCCGCTCATGTAGGTTACCGAGCACGTAGTCCCGTTTTCGAAAAGCATATACCCGGTAGGGATAGTTTCTATTCCCATCCGTTTTATTTGTGGCGCCGCAATTACGTGATGCCCTATCAAATATTCGGGATTGCGCCCCGAAATTAACGACAAAAACAAAATAGCGTCAACATGCGGAGTTAGTTGAATCACACTTCCGGGAAATAGAATCAACGGCAGATCGGTCAGTTGTTTGATCTTTTTGGCAATCGTATCTATTTGATTAAAAATCAGACTTCCACCTAGAAACACAGCCGATAGTTTTTCACAAATAGATTGATTTTTAAACAGATTTATGTGAACTTCACCAAATTTGTCGGGATCGATTAAAACAACAAGGTTGCGATTATTGTTGAAGAGACGTTGAAAAACTAAATGTTTGGAGGATAGGTTAGCCATGTCACCTTATAGCCGTTTACGGTTTTTAGTTTAATGTTTCCAAGGTAATGATTTTTTTTTAAATAGTGTGCTGATATATCACCTTCATTGAAATCAGATACGGGTTCAATGATAATATCACGTTTAAAATCTACATTTTCGTCATCGAAAAGTTTAAAGATAGTTTCCTTACAACACCAATAGACGGTTAATTGTTCCGACGATTGGGCATATATAAGCTCCTGATCTGAAAATGCACGATGAGCAACTTTCAGGATTCGAGGCGTTACTTTTTCAATATCGAGAGCACAAAGTTTTTTTGATACCATTACACCAACCATTTCAAACGAATGGGAGATGCTGATAAATTGATTCGATAAAACGGGCTTTCCGGAAGGTAGGTAAGCTATAATGTCTGTTATGTTCAATTCATTTTGCAAAAGGAAGCGTGATGCTAACCACTCAATCCGCCGTTTGGGGTGCGATATTTTTTGCAAAAATTCCGATTCTTTGTCGGATAAAGATGTTTTTTGGGTAAAGTAATCTTCTGATTCATTGATGTGCCAAAGCACAACGGAAATCTCGGAGTCTGTTTGTTTGTAGCTCAGAGGCATTCTATTTCCACTCCAACGTATTTATTATGTGGGTTATATTTCGTTGAGCAAAATCAATCAAAGGCATCAGCGAATCTTCATTGGGACGTCCGTGAATGTAGAATGTTCCTCGGAAAAAATGACGTGTTGAGTCGGTTACGTAAAATTGAAGATTTGTTGCCACGTTGCCTCTTAATCGATAGAGGATTCCAAATACTTTTCGCTTAGAATCATTTATCGGAATTTCATCAATGGCCGTAGCTTTTACTGTGTGTTTAAACGCCATGTAATGTGCGTCTTCCGACAGTTGAAATAAGTTTGAATTTATTGGTTTATAACTACAATGAAGTGTGAGTTTATACGTTGGGTACGATAGATCAAACCAATACTCTCCTTTGGGAGACTCTTTTTGTACTATAGGCATGTAGATAGGTTTCTCAAAACTGCCAAAAGGTAGATCGATTTTTTGAAACTGTTCCTCCGGTAATGAGAAACGCAAATAACCGATGGGTCGTGGAATATAATTTTCTTCGCATCCCGCAAGCGTTAACACACAGACAAACAAGAGAGCTATCGGTCGGAACATGTTTGATTATTGAGTTGACTCACTGTTTAGTAGGGTTACTTGAATTTTTTTAATTCTACGATGATCCACGGCTTCAATTTTAAACTCAAATGGGTCGATTCGTATCACATCGTATTGACGAGGCATTTCTCCGGTTTGTTCAAGAATAAAACCGGCCAATGTGTCGGCATTTACATCGTTAAATAGGTCGCCCTCGTAATTTAATATCCGACAAAAATCGTTGATTGAAGTTTTTCCTTCAAAGATAAAAGTATTCTGATTTACTTTGGTATAACTATATTCTTCTTCATCGTATTCATCACTGATATCCCCAATAATTTCTTCTATGATGTCTTCAAGCGTAACAATTCCTGAAGTGCCGCCATATTCATCAACCACGATAGCCATATGAATGTGTTTTTCCTGAAGCTCGGTTAATAAATCGTTGATGGGTTTGTTTTTTGGAACGAAATAGGGGGGACGAATAAGGCTTTGCCAGGCAAAAGAGTCGGGCTTATCTAAGTAGGGCAAAAGATCTTTAATGTATAAAATTCCTTTAATGTTATCAAGGGATTCATGATAGACGGGCAATCGAGAGTAACCCGAACTTTGAACAATATTTAGCAATGAATGAAACTTGGTTTTGATTTCAATGGTCACCAAATCAACCCTTGGTCGCATGATCTCACTGGCCTCAATTGAAGAGATTTCTACCAAACCTTTTAAAATTTCTTCTTCGTCGGAACTTACATTTCGAGTAAGCTCAATGGCTTTTGAGAGGTCTTCGGGAGATATAGTTTCTGACGGTTGAACTTTTTGGTGAATGATTCGGGTGCTTTTTGATAATCCTTTACTCAATGGTCCAAGGAGCTTGGTTATGGTAAACAGAGGTCCTGAAATATACAGTGCAAATTCATGGTTTCTGGCTGAGGCAAAGACTTTGGGAATTATTTCACCAAAAATTAATAAGAAAAAAGTTATGCCAATTATTTGAATCAAAAAACTCAATAAGGGGTTTTGGTTCAAATCAAAAAACTGATTAGTTAAGTATGTTGATATCAGCACAATGGAAATGTTGACCATGTTGTTGCTGATCAATATGGTTCCCAAAAGATTGTGGGGGTGTTGAAGCAATTTTGCAATCTTATCTCCTTTACTAGGATTTTTTTTACGAATCGAATCAATATCCGAAGGAGTTAAAGAAAACAACGCTGATTCTGTTCCGGAGATTAATCCTGAAAGAATAAGGAAAAACAAAACCAGAAATATCCCTAGAATTATATCGGGTGAAAATAAAACGACCGAATTCACTGTTGTTTCCACCGAAGAAGGGTCAATGTCCAAGGATCAAAAAGTTTGGTTAAAAATAATTTTTAACGATAGATTAAAATGGCAAATCGTCGGTCGATTCACTAAACGAACTCATGTCTTGCGCGGCAGAAGGTGGAGCAATATTGCTATCCGAATTTTGTGATGGTGCTGCCGGTGTGCTATCTTGAGTCCGCGGACGTGATAGAAGTTCTAAACGATCGGTGAATATTTCGGTAATGTACTTATCTTGATTGTTTTGTTGATATTTGCGTGTGCGTATTTTTCCTTCGATGAAAAGCTGAGTTCCTTTTTTTACGTAATCCTCCACCACTTTTGCCGTGTTGCCGGAAACTATAATATTGTGCCACTCAGTACGTTCTTGCAGATTCCCGTCTCTATCGCGATAACGTTCGGTGGTTGCTAATGGAAAAGATGCTATGCTGCCGTTATCGAAATGTTTAACTTCAGGGTCTTTCCCAACATTTCCCAATAAAAAAACTTTATTCACTGACATAAAATTAGAATTTAAAATTTACGTAAAGATATAACATCTTTTAAAAATGGAAAAATTATGTGTCCAATTTTTACTCGTTGTCATCTGAATGCCATTCGCAGAAACTGGTGAAAGTTTCGTGAAGTTTTAAACTGTGAAGTTTTACGTTTGTTGGAAGTTGGTTTTTAAGTGTTAAGGCAAAGTCGATAATTAAGTTTTCGCAAGTTGGCTCAAAGTTCTTTATAATGATTTTGCCGTTATAGTTTTCAAGAAAAGAATCATGATAAGCTTTTTCTGAGACTACTAGAGCATGGTCGTACACTTCAATAATGGATTTATGAATCAAACGCTTCAAATTCCCAAAATCCATTACCATACCAAGTTCGGGGCTGTTTTCTTCTGTATTGGGAGTCCCTAAAAGAGTTACAAAAAGTCGATAGCTATGCCCATGAATGTTTTTGCAAGCACCTTGATGTGTTCTCAATAAGTGCGACATTTCGAACGAGAATTCCTTAGTGATTCTGATACGCGAAGTACTAAACATTTTAACTTTGTGATTTATTGGTGCAAAATTACTATTTTTAAAGGCATAAAATAATATAATGATAAAACTTTGAGCTAATGAACGGTATCGCTAAAACTGAAATACTGAGCAATTGGACTTTGTGGGACTTAATCGAAAAATTTCGTGACGGAAAAATTCTAGTTCCCCTTTTTCAGCGAAATTATGAATGGGAAAAATCGAAAGTTGTTTCGTTACTCAATAGTATTTACAAGCATTATCCCATTGGAACATTTTTTCTTTGGGAAGCCGAACCGCAATATCGTTCGTTCATTCGCATTATGGATGATATTTCAAAAAACGTTACATCTTCAGATGAGTGCCTGTTTATTCTCGATGGGCAACAACGCATCTTATCGGTGTATCGAGTTGCCCTGGGATTACATTGCGATGGTATTGATTATTCAAAGATTGTTTTTAATCCCGCCCGACATAAGTTTAAGGTATCAACCGGAAAAACCGAAAAATATAATTATCCGGTTTATTTTCTTTTTGACGAGAAAAAGCATCAAGAAATCTTTACGGAGCTATTGAACGATTCAAAACGTATTGCCGAAACTTGGAATGAAGCTCGTCAAATCATGATGAATTATCCGATGAGTATTGTCAAAACTTCAGGGTTTAATATCGATGAAGTTGTCGAAATTTTTGAACGAATCAACCAAGGCGGGAAAAAACTCACAACTTTCGATTTGATTCATGCAACAACATGGAGTACAGATTTTGATTTAAGAACAAGAATTCAACAATTTAATGAAGCTTACCGTTCGAAAAAAATTGGCTCTTTGAGTGAAAAGATTTTTACCTATTCCCTTGCTATGAATGCTTTTGATGATTGTAAGGCCAGTTCTCAGTTAAAATTAACGCCTACTATTGCAAAAAATATTTGGTCAAGAACCCGAACTGCATTAGGTCATGCAATCGATTTTTTGCAACAAATGGGTTTAAAATCAGACTTGTCGAGCTATCAAACACATCTTGTAGTTATTCAATACTATTATTTTAAATGCAATCAACCGATTCCCGACAAACATCGAAAAACTATTGAAAAATGGTTTTGGGATACTCGTTTCTCCAAACGATATAGCACTATGGCTCACAGTCGGATAAAAGAAGATGCTCTTTGGATGGTAGCCCTTATTGAAAATGAATAACTTCCCACAATTATTCAGATATAAGGATTCTTGTTTGGGTTTTCATAAAATTTTTGTCAAGAATGATTCCCAAAAATTTTATTAAGCCCAAAATTGTCATTAGAACTCGAATAATGGAGGTGAGTTGATATTATTTACCCC
>DAOTAV010000025.1:0-19033 GCA_035382785.1 Salinivirgaceae bacterium
GGAAAACGGAGTTGTCGAAAGTTTTCAACCGAGGATTTTGGGATGGATACTATTTGGGGAAACGTCTTGGAGAATGGAGTAGTGTATATGGTAGCATAGCAACACACACCAAGACTTATGTAGGGAAAATCACCAATTATTTTACAAAAATTTCTGTGATTGAACTCAAAATTGAAGCCACAGACATTGAAGTAGGGCAAACTGCCTTAATTATTGGTCCAACTACCGGTGTTTATGAGTTTGAAATTAAAGAAATCAGAATTGATGACCAATCGGTGAAGAAAGCTACCCAAGGACAAATTGTTTCCATTCCGGTTGATGAATTAGTACGTCGAGGTGATAAATTTTATATCTTTAAGCCAAACGAAACGATAAAAATCTATTAATTATCAATAAAATTAGCGAATGTTTGTAACATTTAAAACTAATCGTTTTTGCATGCTTCTTTCACGAAACCAATTTTCGAGAAGACTCTATTTATTCGGAATGCTCATTTTGGTAGCATCGCTTCCATCTTCACCCTATTTTACCAGCATCGGACAATGGATTATGGCTTTAGGATGGGTGATAGACAACCCTCATCAAAAACTGAAAAAATTAGTTTCCGATAAAAGCGTGCTTTTCTTTTTAATTCTCTATTGCTTGCATGTTATAAGCTTGCTTTGGAGCAACAATTTCGAATATGCATTTCATGATTTAAAGATTAAACTGCCTCTACTGATTCTGCCCATTCTTATTGCAACATCAGAGCCTCTGAATAAAAAAGAATTGAAATTAGTCTTTGGGGTATTTATTGCCGCAATTTTTTCAGTCTCTGTTTATGGAATCGCCAAGAACCTTTTATTAACGTCCGGAACCCTATCGGATCACCGGAAATTATCTCCGTTTATAAGTCATATTCGGTTTGCCTTAATGCAAAATTTCGTCTTGGTCCTACTATGGTTCATTATTTGGGATCAACAACTAGTAAAAGAGAAATGGATAAAGGTATTGGTTTTTACTTTGGCAATCATTCTAATAATGATGATTGTGGTTATGAAAACCTTATCAGGCGTAGTTGTTCTTGCCTGTCTTTTCGGACTTTTTGTTTTTCATCTTCTCCGTCAATTAAAAAGCATTGTATTCAAGTGGACAATATTGGTTTTTTCTGTATCGTTTATGTTTTTGGCTGTTAATTATTTTGCAAAATCCTATGCACGATATAAATACCAACATCCTTACAATTTTTCGGATTTGCCCAAAACAACAATTAATGGAAATCCTTATACTCATGATACCCTAAATTTATCTTGGGAAAATGGTCATCCAGTAAATTTATTTATTTGTGAGTCGGAACTGCAAAGCGAATGGAATAAACGCAGCAGTATCTATTATGACTCTTTGATAACCAAAGATTCTGAGAAGATCAACCGATTGATTACATTTTTAGCTTCAAAAGGCTTAACCAAAGACTCTGCGGGTGTTGCAGCATTGACACAAAAAGAGATTAGGGCAATAGAAAATGGTTTCTCAAGTGTGATTTATCTTGAAGAGTTTTCGTTTTATCCCCGCTTACATGAGTTATTTAGGGAAATAGATTTGTATAAAAAAGAGAGAAATCCCAACGGGAAAAGTATCATACAACGGCTTTATTATCTTGAAGCAGGATGGAAAATTTTTAGAGAAAATCTATGGTTTGGTGTTGGAGTCGGAGATATTAAGGATGCTTATTCCGATTATTATGAGCGTGTACAAAGCCCGTTAATACCGGAAAAACGACTTCGTGCCCACAATCAGTTTTTAACTTTTTTAGTTACATTTGGAATCGTTGGGTTCATATTTATCATGTTTAGTCAATTCGCACCAATCGTGCAAACATCTAAAAAACGAAAAGTTTCTGATCTCTTTTTAGTTTTCTTTTTTATTGGCATAGTTTCAATGTTAAATGAGGATACGCTTGAAACCCAAGCCGGAGTGACATTTTATTCTTTTTTTTATGCGCTTTTACTTTGGGGTATTGCCGATAACAGAGATCATAATAAACTTCCTGAAACCTCAATCAAAACCTAATTTTTTTTGAACATGGACAAAAAGCAAATCATGAAAATGGCAGCTCAAGCCTCTATGGAAAATATTCAAAGCAATGGAGGACCTTTCGGAGCAGTTATAGTACGCAATGGAGAGATAATAGCCACAGGCGTTAATCGAGTTGTTCCCAATAGCGATCCAACCGCTCACGCGGAGGTTGAAGCCATTCGTGCAGCGGCAAAGAAACTCAAAACGTTCGATCTTTCCGATTGTGAAATTTTTACCAGTTGTGAACCTTGTCCAATGTGTCTGGGTGCTATTTATTGGGCAAAAATTAAAACGGTTTACTACTCGAATACACGTTACGATGCTGCTTCTATTGGTTTTGATGATAACTTCATTTATGAAGAGATTTCTAAGCCCCTTGAAAATAGGTTCGTACAGTTTATTCACCTTCCGGTTGATGAGGCGAGGAAAGCCTTTGAAATTTGGAATACTTTAGAAACTAAGAATCGCTACTAAGGACAGTTTGTGTATTATTCTTTCACCATCAGGCCCTCCCTGATGATTAAACTACCGATTTGACAATCGAGACAACGCTGTTTTGAGCAATATTCGTTTTTAAGCTGTAAGTAGCCTTGCGATTGGCGGGCATTACTTATCTCAGCTCCCAAATCTTGCCAATGTTCTATAATAGAATTTTTCTCGGGGACTATAGCCTCCAACCATTGTAATGCCTTGTTTTTCAATGATTGATTATTGTGCTGTAAACCGTAGAAGAAAAGAAACGGCACAACAGTGTTAATCAAAATAATGTCAAGGGAGGCATTTCCAAGTCCACCAAACTTGCGTTTCGATTTTTTTCCAAAATGATAATGCTCTTGCCAATAGTCGGAAGGGTTAATTTCGAAAAGCGACCTGACGGAGGTCAAATCAGCACTCTCTATGATTGACCCAATAAAATCGGAGTGGGCGGATACCATTTTTGACAATTGAGCGATTCTTATGGTTGGGAAATTCTGTGGACGAATCCGAGAAAATTTCCATTCGAATCGGGCAGCAGTATCTAAATTAAACCGATGTTTCAGATGTCGGTATTCTTCTACAAGATACCGACAGTAATCATCGGGAAAATTATCATGGGGAAGCAAGCCGGCTTGTCCAAATAAAAGCGCTTCAACTGATAGTGGGTTCCCTGCAATTTTACGTATTATGTTTAAGGGAGTTTTGCGTGCCAATTGTTCAAAGGGTTGGGCATTGATTTTAAACCCGAAATTCTGTGAAAGCAAACGATAAAAAAGTTCGTCGTAGCTAAAATCAGCTTCCTCAAACAAACGGTTTATTTGTTCCGATTTTTGCTGTAATCGTTCAATGGAAAGAGCTTCGATGTAAAAAATCTTTCGAAATTCATCAATTTGACTAAATACATCTTCACAGGCAATCCATGCCTTACTCTTCATTAACAGCGTGTAATTTAAAACAAGACTTTGAGGTGTGGATATAACCAAGGTTGGAATTATTTGTTGATTCTGGTTAATGATTTCTTTGGAGAATTGATTTACAACGTGAAGTATGACATTATTATAGGCACTATCGGAATGGTGTTTATGAGAATACCAATCGGAGGAATTCAAATGGACTTCAACACATCCGACCCAAAGAGTGTCGCCTATGCGAATTTTTGCCTCGATAAAGTCAGGTCCAGAGTTCAAATTTTGTTTGCCCGGAGATACTATTTCAACCGGCAATCCATGTTCTGTTAAAAGATTATTCTTTTCAAATAATTGGTATTGCCAAATAAATTGTAAAAAACGCTCATTCATCTTCTACATTAAAAAGCCTATGTAAAACCTAAATTTGACAAAAATTCCCAGCAAAAAAAATAAAGTCTCGTTTTTTTTAATCAAATTTGCCGACAAATTCAAAGATACGAATTCAAACGATAGTTAAACCAATAAAACAAACTTTTATGGAACTTTTAACAAATATTTATTTTTGGATCGTGATCCTCTATTTTGGTGCAGTGATTGGTGTTTCGTTTCTTACGCGAAAAGTAGCCTCACGTTCAGTTGCTGATTACTTAGTTGCCGGTCGAAATTTGGGAGTTTTGTTATGTTCTGTTGTTGTGGCGGCTGAGTGGTTGGGAGGAATGAGTACTATCGGGGTTAGTGAAAAAGCATTCGAGAAACTTTCCTTTCAGCCGATCTTGTATAACATCGCCACTTCTTTGGGGATGATAATTATAGGTTTTACTGTTGCCAAACATTATCGTAGAAACAACGTCCATACAGTCAGCGAGATGCTTCAGCATCTTTTTGGGGTTGAAGCCAAACGGATTTCAGCTATTGCCTTTTTAATTGCCTATATTACATTAGCATATATTCAATTACAAACTGCCACCAGTGTCATGAGTTCTATTTTCCAACTCGACTGGTTTACATCGGTTTTAATTGGAGCAGGCGTTATCACTTTGTACACTTACATTGGCGGAATGCATGCTTTGGCCATAACCTCAATAGTTCATTTGATAGTAATGTTTCTTGGATTGGGAGCAGCTATGATAATTGGTTTGGTTCAATTAGGTGGATTTTCCGGCTTACAGGAAATTTTAACAACGAATGCTGCAGCAGCAGGAAAAACCATAGGAAACATTTATAATCCCTTTGGTGTTGGATTAAACGAAGCCTTTAGCTTATTATTGGGTGGAGTATTAGGAGGAATGGCTGCACAGGCCAGCATTCAACCTATTTTTGCAGCACGCACTCCCGAGGTTGCCAAAAAGGCCTCTATTCTATCAGCTTTCTACATTGCCCCCTTTGGGATTATGACTGCCATTTTAGGTTTGATAGCGGCTACCGGAAAATATAACATTGGGGCAGATTCCGCAGGTTTTAGTGCAAAAGTGGCTATGACAAACCTTTTGGTTAATCCGGAATTCATTCACCCTGTTTTAGGTGGTTTAGCTTTGGCAGGAATATTAGCCGCCATTCTATCAACGGTTGGTCCTGTAAATTTTGCTGTTGTTACCATTGTTACAAAAGATATTTATCATGGATTCATAAATCCAGAAGCTGACGAACAAAAAATCATCCAGATTGCACGTCGAATGGTTGTTTTGGTTAGTATAATTACCATTCCTTTAGCTTATTATCTCAAGGCTGGAGTATTAGATTCAGCTTACATTAGTTATGCAATTCGTGCGATTGGTGCCATTGTAATTGTCGTAGGAATCTATTTCAGAGGTTGGATTGATTTGTTTACTGTAAAGCTTGCATTTATTGGGGGTACATTGGCCGTTTTCTTGTGCATGGCTGCCGATAAATTCAACTGGTTCCATCTTGACAAAACCTACGGAGCAGTCATCTTTGCAATTGCTGCGCTTTTGTTTGGAGCTGTACGCCGAACCATAGTAAAGAAAGACGCTTATAATAACAATCGCGATTAACTATGTCGAGTCAGATTCTCTCAGGTATAAAAGTTATTGAGTTGGCCAGCGTCCTTGCCGGTCCAAGCATAGGTACCTTCTTAGCAGAGTTAGGTGCACAGGTTATTAAAGTTGAAAATATCAGCACTGATGGCGATGTTACACGTAAATGGAAATTGCCTAAAGAATCGCAGGAAACTGATATATCGGGGTATTTCTCCTGTGTCAATTGGGGAAAAACTTCTTTGGCTCTCGATTTAACGATAAATGAGGGATTGGAGATAATCTATCGTTTATCAGACAAGGCCGATATTATCTTGGTATCATACAAACCGGGAGACGCCGAAAAATTGAAAGTTGATTATAATACGTTAAGCAAACGTAATCCTAGGCTGATCTATGCCCACATTACCGGATATGGGTTAGATAATCCGCGAGCCGGGTTCGATGCCATCATTCAAGCAGAATCGGGTTTTATCTATATGAATGGGGAACCAGACGGACCTCCAACAAAAATGCCCGTTGCACTGATGGATGTATTGGCCGCTCATCATCTTAAAGAAGCCATTCTTCTTGCTTTATTACATCGTGAACGCACCGGTCAGGGGCAGCATATCGAAGCTTCTTTATTCAGGGCAGGTGTTGCGTCATTAGTAAATCAAGCTACTAATTGGCTTGTAGGTAAGGAAATTCCCAAACGATTGGGATCAGATCATCCCAATATTGTTCCCTATGGAACTATCTTTAAAACCGCTGACCAAAAAGAAATTGTGCTGGCCGTTGGTACTGAAAAACAATTTGCTGAACTTTGTGAAGTGTTAGGAGTGCCACAGTTAGCCAGCGATCCAAAGTTTTCTAAAAACTACTATAGAGTAATTAATAAAGATGAACTCAAACAAATCATTCAGTCGAGAATAGCAACATTTAAGCGCGATGAAATCCTTCGAATGCTTGATGATAAAAAGGTACCGGCCGGAGGAGTCTTTAACATGGAAGAGGTGTTTAATTTGCCTGAGAGTAAACCCATGGTGATGCAGGCACAGTATGCCAATGGACAAACAATTAAAGGTGTGAGAAGCATTGCTTTCACAACCAGCAATCAATTTGCCAAGGGATCGCTTACGCCACCACCACACTATGGAGAGAACAGTCGTGAAATATTGAAAAATGAGTTGAATTATAGCGATCAAGAAATCGAAAAACTTATACAAAACAAAGTGATTTATGAATATTCCGGACAAAAGTAAAAATCGGATTGTCGATGGATCTCGAATAATAATCGAAGCCATGGCAAGGGCCGGAGCCGATGCCTTTATAGGCTATCCGATAACCCCGGCCAATTTGCTCTATTCCTACAGCAGTCAGCGAATGCCAATAATGTTGGCTGCCCCCGATGAAATAACCACACTCCAATGGATGTCGGGTTTAGCCGTAGCCGGACATATTCCCGTCACAGCAACATCGTTCCCCGGTTTTGCCTTGATGATTGAATCCATCAACATGGCATATATGATGGAACTTCCCATGGTTATCATTTTAGTTCAGCGATTAGGCCCTGCCACTGGAACTGCAACCTGCGGTGCACAAGGCGATTTAACTCTGTTGCGAGGTATGATTTCGGGAGGTCATCCACTTCCTGTGTTATGCACATCATCCTATGAAGATTGTTGGACACTTTCAGCAAAAGCTGTTGAAATAGCCGTAAAATTGCGCACGCCGGTGATCCTTTTGACTTCAAAGGAAGAGGTGATGACTCAAAAAAGTTTTGACCTAACCAAACTCCATAAAATAGAGCCGATCAGACAACATTATTACAATTCCGACGAACCCTACAAGCCCTACAAACCCATAGAATTAATTCCGGAGTTTTTACCTGTTGGTCAAAAGAAACATCAGGTTCGATTAACTGCATCAACGCATAATCAAGCGGGCATTTTAATGAACACCGATGAAGAAGCTATCGCAAATACAGTACGTCTCGAAGAAAAAGTAAAAAAATATTTACCTGAGTACACTTTTTACGATTATCACACTCAATCGGGCGCCAAAAATTTGGTGATTGCTTTCGGAATTACAGCCGGTGCCGCCAAAGATGCTGTAGCAGCATTGAACTCTATGGGAATAATCACTGATTTACTTATCCCTAAAACCATGATACCCACTCCGGAGAAATATATTTCTATAATTTCAAAATATCAAAAAGCGGTTGTAGCGGAAGAAAATATCAACAATCAATTCAGCGATATGATTTTTGGAACTAACAAGCCATCAAATCATCGCTTTGTTGCAGGTATCGGCAAAATGATTACGCCACAGCAAATTATCAAGGAGGTACAGTCATGACAACATTTCTAAACACCAATACATTGCCTTTTTGTAAAGGCTGCGGACACGATTTGATCGCCAGAAATACAGCAAAAGCCGTTGAAAATTTAGGTATTGATATTCTCGATATAATAGCGGTTACCGATATTGGGTGCCATGGCATCATAGATAAAGCATTAAATTGTCATACTGTTCATGGATTACACGGACGATCCTCTGCTTTGGGGGCTGGAATTACTATTGGATTAAATGATCCGAGCAAGAAAGTTTTAGTTTTTGTTGGCGATGGCGGTGCAACCATAGGATTACAGCATATAATGGAAGCAGCCCGATTGAATTTGAATATGACCGTGATAGTTCACAATAATTTCTTGTATGGAATGACTGGCGGACAGAGTTCAGGCCTTACACCAACCGGTTTTGCAACCACTACTTCTGCAGATGGGAACCCATTTACCGGCTACGATCTTTGTGCTATGGTTCATGCTGCAGGAGCAAACTATGTTTCTCGGATTATCGGGATAGGTGACATTTCTCCAACAATCCAAAAGGCATTGACTATTAAGGGATTTTCAATGGTTGAGGTCATGGAAATATGCCCAAGTTATGGTGTTAAGCTCAATCCAAAACGTAAATTTGCCGAAATTGTTGAAGCATCGGGAAAACCTTTAGGAGAGTGGACAAGGGATCGTTTACCGTTTGAGTTCCCCAAAAGCCGTAAAACTACGGATCTTTTTGAAAAATTAGCCAAAGTAAATATTGCAAATACTTCTAAACTTAACAAGCCGGTTTCGATAGTTTTAAGTGGCTCTGCAGGCGAGGGAGTTCAACTTGCTGCCGGAACTTTAACAAAAGCCGCATTGCGTGAAGGTCTCGAAATAACACAAAAAGGAAGCTATCCTGTTACCGTTGGCGTGGGATTTTCTACCGCAGAGATCAATCTTTCGCCCTCTGAAATTAATTTCCATGGTATCGATATCCCGGATTATGCGGTCATTACTTCCACAGATGGTTTAGCTCACAGTAGAAAAAGAATAGAAGCAATGACTTCCGGAATTCTTTTTATCGATAAGAGCCTTCCAATACCAAACACCGGAGCTAAGGTGGAAGTTGTTGACTTTCGCAGCATTGGGGCGCGCGATTCTTCGCTCTATTCCATTTTTGTTTTTGCCAAGTTAACAAACCTGGTATCGGTAGATTCACTTGTGGCAACCATTGTTGACGAAGGAAAAGCCGATAAGTTACCGTTGGAGAAAATCTTAAAAGCTTTAGAAAGTCTTTAAATAAAAAAGCCCTCGTAAGAGGGCTTTTTTATTTGATTATTCGAATTTTTTGAATGCATTTTTTATGCGGGATAAAGCATCGCGCATTTGCTCTTCATTGATTACCAACGGAGGTGCAAAGCGGATGATATTACCGTGTGTTGGTTTTGCTAAAACTCCGTTTTCAGCCATAGCTAAACAAACATCCCAAGCAGTTTTTCCCGGTTTATTGTTGATTACTACTGCATTTAGCAATCCTTTACCACGGACTAACTCAATCATATTCGATTTGATGCTCTTCATTTCCGCACGGAAAATTTCACCCATTTTTTGAGCATTTTCCATCAACTTTTCCTCTTTTATAACGGTCAGAGCTGTGATGGCAACTCGTGCAGCAAGGGGGTTTCCGCCAAAAGTAGAACCGTGTTCGCCCGGTTTGATGGTGAGCATAATCTCATCATCGGCAAGAACACACGATACAGGGAAAACACCGCCGGAAATAGCTTTACCTAAAATAAGGATATCAGGACGAACACCCTCGTGGTCGCAAGCTAACATTTTACCTGTACGGGCAATTCCGGTTTGTACTTCGTCGGCAATGAACAGAACATTGTGTTTTTTACAAAGGTCATAAGCTTTTTTCAAATAGCCGTCGTCCGGCACATAAACTCCCGCTTCACCTTGGATGGGTTCAACAAGAAATGCGGCTACGTTGGGGTCTTGTAAGGCTTTCTCCAGCGCAGTGAGATCGTTGTATGGTATGGTGATAAATCCAGGAGTGTAAGGCCCAAAATCGTTGCGAGCATCCGGGTCGGTTGACATTGAAATAATGGTGATGGTGCGTCCGTGGAAATTTTGTTCGCAGCAAATAATTTTGGCTTGATTTTGTGGGATTTTTTTCACCAGGTATGCCCATTTCCGTGCCAACTTTAAAGCGGTTTCATCGGCTTCTGCTCCTGTGTTCATGGGCAGCACTTTGTCGTAACCGAAAAACTTGGTTACAAACTCCTCAAATTCGCCTAGAACATTGTTGTAGAAAGCTCTTGATGTTAATGTTAGTTTTTGGGCTTGCTCAATAAGGGCATTTACAATTTTGGGATGGCAATGTCCTTGATTTACTGCTGAGTAGGCTGAAAGAAAATCATAATATTGTTTCCCTTCAACATCCCAAAGATATACGCCTTGCCCTCGTTCCAATACCACGGGTAGTGGATGGTAGTTATGTGCGCCATATTTGGCTTCCCGATCCATGTAATCTTGTGCGGTCATTTTGTTCATGACAATGTTTTTTTAAGAGTTATTGTTTGGGGCAAAAATAGCAATAGAGTTTTGCTTGGGCAAGAATCATTTTATTGAACAAATTATGTTAAGAAACATATTTTGATTATAAATTTCACATATTCAATTAATTGAAATTTGTGTCCCACTACATTCCGTTTTCAATAAACAGTTGCACAAAATCTTGATCGCTTTCTCCAAAATGATTTGTGATCCATTGTTTTACAAATTGGAAGAAAACTCCTGGATTGTAGTCTTTTCCGGTTTGGTAGTCGTTACGGAATTTGGCGATAGTATCGCTAAAGAGCTTATGTTCTTGGGTATGGAAATGAGTGCTTTCATAGCCGAATTGTTTGAAATAGCGCTCTTCGGTGCTGAAATGATATGACGTGTAATCGGTGAAATTTTTAAGAATTTCTTTGATTTCCTTTTTCGATTTTCCTTCAAGAAATGCGGTGAATAATTGATTTATCAATTCAATAATTCTATCGTGTTGGTCGTCAATCTCACCTAAACTGGTAAGCAATTCGGGTGACTTTTCAATTAAAAGTCCATTTTCAGAGGCTAAATCTTCTAGTTTGATTGTTAGCTTCTGAATCTCTTCAATGGGTTGTTCAACATTGATATTCTTTTCCTGGGTTGATGTTATGGGTTGATTTTGTTTTGCTTGTTCGAGTTGTGTTTTTAGAGATTCTATTGTCTTCTCGAGTTCTTCTTTTTGTTTCTCGAGGGCAGAGATTTGTTCATTCTTTTTATGGAGGTCGGTTACATCGAACCCAATTTTTAACACTTTGTAGGGTTTTTCCTCTTCATCAAGAATTGGGGTATAGGTTTCCGAAAGATAGATATCGCGGCCGTTATAAATAACGTGGGTCAGTTCTTTGCGTGGAATTCCGTTTCGTAAATCGTTCCAAAATTCTTCGTATTCTTCCGGGTCTCTGTTTTTAAAGTCAGTACCGTCTTTGTGGTATGTTCCGATAATTTGTTCTTTGCTAAGTCCGAACAATTCGCAGACAGCATCGTTCACACCAATGATTCGTCCATTCATATCGTATTCAACGGTGTAGGTTGATGCGCTGAGGGCTTGAATGAGACCTCTCATTTGATACTCTTTTCTGGCTGATTCTTCTTGGGTTGCTTGAAGTTCTTCGAGGTTTTGACGCATTTCCTCTTCTTGAGAGGCAAGCTCTTCTCTTTGACGTTCGGCTTGTCGCAGTAGTTGGGTAGTTTTCTCGTTGATTCTAACGTTTGAAATGGTTGAGGCTATACTTTCCCCGATTTTTTCTAAGAAAGCAATTTGATGGGACTCAAATGGATTAAACGAAGCCATCTCGATTACTCCAAATACTTGGTTGTTTAAAAGAACAGGTACAAGAATCAGACAACGTGGATTTGCGGTACCCATTCCTGTAGTAATTTCAAGGTAGTTTTCAGGAATTTCCAAAAGGTAGATGGTTTTACGTTCGTAGGCACAGCGGCCAACCAGGTCTTCGCCAATTTTGACCTTTTTCTTCATGTATTTTTCGCGGTTGTACGCTATGGCCGAAGTCATTTCTAAGTAGGGTTCTTCGTCTTCTTTTTCATCATAATAAACAAATAGAGCTCCTTGAACGGCTCCGACATAATTCACCAAATTCGACATTAGTTTGAACGATAGGATCTTCAGATCGTTGTTGTTCTCACGTAAGATTTCTCCAAATTTGGCTAATCCTTCAGTTGCCCAGCGTTGTTTTTCATCTTCGATTTTTCTTTTTGTCTCTTCTTCTTTAGCTCTTTGTAAACTTTTTCTCATGTCCAGAAGAGCATTACCCAACATATCGTTTTCGCTGAGCTTTTGATATTCTGATTCTAAATTGCCTTCTCCAATCTGACGGGCAAACATTGCTGTTCGTTCAAGACCTTCAATCAATCGATTGAGCGATTCTCCCATTTGTCCAATCTCATCTTCGCGGTCAATTTCAAATCGTTCAACCGAACTAAAGTCGCCAAGCGAAAGTTTTTTTATCACTTCTGTTGTCATGATCATTGGACGACTTATAGAGCGTGCAATCCGATAGATAATGGTTGTGATGATCAACAAACCTAATAGGGTTACTATAATAGAAATCAAGAAGCTTTTGTTGGCTTCTTTAAGGATGGTGTTGATGGGGATGGCTATCCCGATTGACCAAGGAGTTTTGGTCTTTCCAACCAAGATACGATTAAACACAACTAAGGTTTCCTTTCCGGTCAACGGATCTATAGCAATAAAATCGAAGGTGTTGCCGGCAGCGATTCTTTCGCTGATTTGATGTTTAGCGTTATATTCGGGTACAAATTCCGATATTTTTTTACCGATTAATTCTCTGTTGGGGTGAGAAATAAAAACACCCTGATTGGATAGTAAGTAAGCATAGCCTTCGCTGAATGGCTTTATTTTCCCAACCATTTCCTGCAATTTATCCATGGTGATATCGGCTGCTACAATTCCTGCATATTGGTCTTTTTGCCTAATGGGAACTGAAATGGATGTCATGAACTTTTTATCGTTGGTATCTTCCGAGAAAACGTCAAAGTAAGGTTCCCAAATTGACTCAACTGCTTCTCGTTTTATTTTGGCGTATAAGGGAGGATCGCCATCAAGGCTTCGAAGAGTTGTATGGTATTTAATAGAGTTGTTTTCCCTGAAATAGGTAATCACAAATCGCCCATAATCTTTTTTATATGTCGAATCAATGGCTTTTAGCTCCCAACTGTCCCAGAGTTTGTAGAATTGCTGATTTTCCTGATATACATTACGATACATTTGAATAACGAGCTCTTGCCACTTTGGATTCGAAAACATATTAGAGGCACTGAACGATTGGGCAAGTGTTCGAATCACATTCATGCTTTGATTTAATTCTTTTTCCAAATCTTTTGCCGATGCCTCACATATTGACCGCGCCAAGTCGGTAGATTCTTTATAAGTGGTTTTCCGGCTGTTAAGGCTGATGTATCCGATGGATAAAACAAAGATGATAAGTGTTGTCCCCAGGATGAAAACCAACATCTGGTTATGGATATTCAGCTTTTTCAGATATTTAGATATCATACAGGTTTAGGTGTTTCAGGAATATTGGGCTAAAAATAGTTAAAATTTAATATCGGTTCAAATATCGTTAAAAAACCATTATTTAGCAACATTTGCCTTCAAACTTTTGCTTTATACCTGTTCTTAAAGCATTTGCTCATTCATTTCTCCATAGATGTGTCAAAATCATAAAAAAATATGTATGTTTGTGAATAAATCGGTGTTGTTATGCACATTGAAGCCATCAAAGCAATTATCGAACGCGACCTGAGCGATCTGAAACAAATAGTTGACGATATTGAAGTCGGTCATACCATCAGCAAAATAGAGGCTCATCTTTTAAAAGCCAAAGTTGAAAGCCTGACAAATGAAATGGCAAAGCTTTTCGAATCAATTAACAATTCTGCTATTGAAAAACCTTTGATGGTTGATTCTATAACCCGGACAACGGTTGAATCTCCCATAAATGAGACGAGAGCAACGGGACATTCAACACCGGCTGGTTCTATTTCGACTGAAATAAACAAGTCGAACGAAAAAACCATTTTACCCAAGGTTGATGTCGCCCAAAAACGCACTGAAAAACCATCGGAGGATAACTCACATGTTGAAGCTAAGGAAACTAACTCTTCTCCTGAGAAAGAAATATCCGAGGTGCAAACCGGTTCGGCTTTTTCACAGAAAATCCCGGAACCTTTGGCAACGTCTCCCAAAGTTACAATCGCCGACAAATTTACCGATAGCAATCGCTCTCTTAACGATCGTATCGGAGAGAGCAAGGCATTGATTGACAGGGCATCAATGCTAAGTCGTAAACCCATCAGTGATATTCACAAAGCCATAAAGGTAAACGACCGGGTTGCATTTCTTCGGGAATTGTTCAACGGTGACCTTCAGAAATATCAGCAAACTATTGATCAAATCAACCAAATGCGAGATTTTGACGAGGCATTGAATTTTATTCATCAAAATTTCACATGGGATCAAACCAGTGAAACCTTTAAAAGTTTTATTGAAATTGTTTATCGTCGGTTTATGAACTAATTGTATGCTGTATGTTGTACCAACGCCTATTGGTAATCTTGAAGATATTACCCTTAGAGCACTTCGGGTTTTAAAGGAAGTAGATCTGGTTGTGGCGGAAGATAGTCGTACCACAGGAAATCTGCTCAGGCATTTTTCGATAAACAAACCTATTGTAGCATTTCATAAATATAACGAACACACTTTTGTTCATAAATTGATCGAACGATTAAAAACGGGTGAGAACATAGCACTTACATCCGATGCGGGGACTCCGGGGATTAGCGATCCCGGATTTTTGCTCATCAGGGAATGTGTTGCCAATGGAATTGAAGTGATTACGTTACCGGGAGCCACAGCTCTTATTCCTGCTCTTGTAAACAGTGGGTTGCCTTCCGATAAATTTGTTTTTGAAGGTTTTTTGCCACAGAAAAAGGGGAAAAACAAACGAATCCTCGAATTACAATCAGAACATCGGACAATAATATTTTATGAATCCCCTTATCGTCTGACTAACACCCTTCAGATGTTGGGAGAAATTTTCGGGGAAGATCGCAAAGCTGTGGTTTGTCGAGAAATATCAAAAATTTATGAAGAAACAATCAGGGGAACTTTGGGAGAACTTTCAGCTCATTTTTCTGCAGTTCCACCGAAAGGAGAAATTGTCTTGGTAGTTGATGGGAACAAAAACTAATCTGCACATAGTAGCTTTTTCATGGCTAATAATATGGTCTATTGCCTCCAAGGCTCAGATTCCATTACCCGTTAACTATTCAGAGAAAGATGGTTTGGTATGTGGCGAAATATATAAACTCCATTGCGATCGGAATAATTTCATCTGGATTTCAGCTAAATATGGTTTATTTCGTTTCGATGGCTACGAATTTGTGAAAATCGATAAAAACGGTTTTTTAAACGAAACTCCACTAATGGCTTTTGCGGAGAAGTCGGATACACTTTGGGGAATTGATCGGAAAGGAAAAATATTTTTTTCAACGTATGGTGCATTCGCACAGCATCCCTTTAATCACAGGATAAACAACACATTAAAGAATCAAGATATTTTTCCACAAACTTTCAAGGCCGTAAGCTCCGGCTTTGATGTTGTTTTTGCTTCAGCGGGCTGGGTTAAGATTTTCCATGATGGCACATTTCAAATCCCACGAAATGCCAGTTATCAAAAAGGTTTAGCAGATTTTTTGTCTTTTGTATTCAGAGATTATGTTGATAGCTTAAAGATTCAACATTTTGTTGAGAAACTCGATTCAACAACGTTACATCAAATTGCTTCCGGAGCTCTACCCATGGTTGACACAACAACCGCAATCCCTGAAATCTACACTGCCATTGGCAAAATATCGTTCAAGGGTGGAAACTTAAATATTGAAAAAAGCGATATTAACGTAACTGTTGTTGGAAGTGTTCTCGGCATCCCATTTTTTGGAACTCATCGAAATGGAATAAAATTCCGATTTCCCGAAGGGACAAAAACTCTACTCTCTATTTACTCAGTTACTGATTGTATTACCGACCATGAAAAGGGGGTTTGGATAGCTACAAAAGAAAATTCTTTGTTTTATTATAAAAACCTGCGCATCCGTAATTTCAACATTAATTCCGACCTATTATTTACCAATATTGCCGATATATGTCACGGTCCTGACGGTAAGTTTTTTATTATTTCCGAAAATTTGTCGGCTTCTCTTATTTCAGACAAAGGAGAACTCATAGAAAACTATTTTTCGCAAGGATTTGCTAGTTTGTCGAATGCTGTTTATCTGGAAAAGTATAAAATTTTATGCGGTTTATCCTTCGATCGTTTGATTTGTTTCAGTTTTGTTGATGGAAGCGTTCGTCATAAGATTCACACTTTAGAGTCAATAACCGATTTGGTTGTGCATAACGATACACTTTTTATTGCTTCATCGAAAGGAGTTTCTTATCTCAACCCGGTTAGCAATATCATTTATCCTTATGTACAATTTACCTTGCCCACAAATTCAAAGTTGTTGACTTGTTGTAAAAAACAAGAGATAATGATACTATCTACGGATGGATTCTTTAAAATTGAGAATAAACGCCTAAGCAAAATTGATAGTAAGCACGACTTGAACCCAAAAACGCTTTTTGCATTAACTCCCATAGGAGATAAAGTCTATGCCATCGTGCAGCAGATGGGGATTGTACCGTTATCGGTCTCTAACGATTTAAAAAATCAGCAATCGTTGTTGTGGGATATTGGCGAAATCACATCGATATGTCAAAATCAGGAATTCCTTTTTATTGCAACCACCGGAGGTATTTGGGCAATACCAATCAGGGAAAATTATCCCGATGTAACAACCCGAGTTTTATTGAATCGCAATGCCGGAATTACATCTCTTGAAATCGATCGGATCATTTGCAACGATAGCGCGTTGCTAGTCAAAAATAAACAGGGAGTCGATTTAATTCCCATTTCTGAGATTCGAAACCTACCCGCAATTAAATTTCATCAATTTGAAACATTTATTAATGGTTTGCCTGGAGGCAAATCAAAGCAATTACAGTTGGACGAAGATCAGAACAGTCTTCTTCTTCGTTTTTTTCCATGTTCCTATAAGTCCGAACGTTTTTTTACCGTACGATACATTGTTAAGCCTTATATGCAACATCCGGAGATTGTTTACGGTCCGCATCTCATGATATTCTTGCCCGGATTCGGAGAATTTAATGCAGATATTCAGTTTCTTGATTATCAAGGACAATGGACAGCCCCAGTTAAATTCCAGATATCGCGACCTCAGCCTTTCTACCGTAAAGTAGAATTCTATTTTATTCTGCTTGTGATAGGAGTCGTCGTTGTCGGGTATCTAGTCTATTTGAGGATTGCTCTTTTTAAGCGAAAAACAGAATTAACTCTAGAACGTAAGGAAAATGCCCATTTGATAATGACACAGCAACTCAATCCGCATTTTACCTTCAATTCGCTGAATGCGATTCATCATTTTGTATTAAACAATGAACGTCAGGATGCCAGCCGATACCTAACCCGGTTTGCACAATTAATGAGAGGGGTTATTGATTTTTCCAACAATGAGTTTATCGATCTTGAAAACGATTTATCGTTACTACAAATGTATGTCGATTTGGAGAAACTTCGATTTCCCAATATGTTTACTTTTCAAATTGAAATAGAACCAGCCCTTGATACAAGAAACATATTGGTGCCACCATTTTTGATCCAACCCTTTGTGGAAAATGCAATACGGCATGGAATAGCTTCCCTAAAACGTCAAGGCTCCATCAAATTGTCCATATCGCAACGCGATTCTTATGTAATCGTATTTTTAACCGATGATGGAATAGGAAGGGAGGAATCCTTTAAAAGTCGTTCAATGTTAATAAAAAAGTCAAGACAAACAGGACTTTCTATTGTTTACAAAAGAATACGTCACTACAATGAGGTTTATCCCGGCAAAATATCGGTTCATATTACCGATCTATATGACTTAGACCGCAAACCATGCGGAACACGGGTTTCCTTAGTAATTCCAAAATTCAATCCGTCATAAACAACCAATGCAAAAGAGATTTTTATATATTTACGCAATGAATTTTCTTTTTCTGTCGATTGAATAGTAAATATCTGAATCTGAAAATGATACCACTTACTTGCGCCATTATCGACGACGAATACTATGCTGTAGAAACGCTGAAAACACTAATTCACGAGTCATGCTCCAACGTCACAGTCAAGTGGACCTCTGATAACTATTCCGATGCTGTCATGCGTTTGGGAATTGACCCACCCGATTTCATTTTTCTCGATATCGAAATGCCGGAGAAAGATGGATTCGATATTATAAAAGATGTAAAAAACCGCAATTTCGATGTAATTTTTGTGACGGCCTACAGTCAATATGCCATTCAGGCTATAAAACACAGCGCCTTTGATTATTTGCTAAAACCCATTGAAATTGATCAACTTCAACAGACTGTAGAAAGACTTTCCAAGCGAATGGAAGACGAGCAAAAAATTCGTCAGAAACTCACGGAGAGAGTCTTAAAAGAAAACTATCCATCAAAGATTGCTGTGGCCACCAACGATGGTTACATCTATTTAAAACCTTCTGAAATTGTGATGATAGAAGGCGAGGGAAGCTATTCGAAAATCTTTTGTTTCGATGGGAAACATTACACCGTAACACGAAGTTTAGGCGATTTGGAGAAGTCGCTCGATCCTACAATGTTTTTCCGAACCCATAAATCGCAAATTGTTTCTTTAGATCATGTGAGAGCATACAGTCGAGAAACAAACGTAATTTTTTTAAAAAACGATATAAAAGCTACTCTTTCCAGGCGGAAAAAGAAGGAGTTTTTATTGCTGATGAATGGCGGCAGTTTAAAAGATATCGATGAGTAAGCAATATCATCGAAATTTATCGATTTTCTGATGGATCGATAGGTTAGCCTTTTTTGAAATATGCCATTTGCAATGAATAACCAGTTCATCGCTAATCGATAGTGCTGCTTCAATAGCAGTTTCCATAACCTGCTGAACTTCGGCAAACCGTCCTTCAAGTACAGTTTCAAAAGGACACACCAGGTGAGCAATCCCGGATTGTTGTATTGAATCTATGGCTTTATCGATTGCTTGTAACGCTTTTTCACTTTCTTCAA
>DAOTAV010000026.1:0-18662 GCA_035382785.1 Salinivirgaceae bacterium
CGAAATTTTAATTTTGATCATCCAACCTTCACCATGAGGATCTTTGTTTACCAATTCGGGATTGGATGAAAGTTTGGGGTTGACTTCCAAAACTTCTCCACTTACCGGCATGAAAAGATCCGATACGGTTTTTACAGCTTCAATGGTTCCAAAAACTGCGCCTTTCGACAATGTTTCTCCTTGGGTTTCGATTTCAACAAAAACTATATCGCCCAATTGTTGCTGAGCAAAATCAGTAATTCCGACGATTGCGGTGTCACCGTTAACAACTATCCATTCGTGTTCTTCGGTAAATTTCATATTTGCAGAATAGCTCATGACTTGAAATTTTTAAGTTTGTGGCAAAATTATAACTTTTAATAAGAAAAGTAAAATGATTATGAATTTTTTATGCAATGATAAAAAAGCAAAAAGCAGACAGACAATTATAAATTGATGATTTGTTTAAAGCACCATTGGTAAATATTACTTACTTTTGCATGGAAAAAAATATAAAAGAGAAAGCAGTGCGTTTAAAATTAACTCTGTTCATAATCCTAATTTCCGGGTTTTTATTTAGAAGTTTTTGGTTAAAAGGACAGTCGTATCGAAAAGACACGTTAAATATTCCATGTCTTTCGGTAACATTAGGATTTTGTCTGCCGATGACAGATATGGCTGATCGATACAATTTTTTTGGGCAGGGAGGTGGTGCTTTTATAATGAAATTCAGGAATAATATGCTTTTAGTCGCCGAAGGTGTGGTGCTATATGGTGAGGGTTATAAAGGACCCGACCCGTTACGATTGATCCTCAACCAAAATGGAACCATCACCAATCAATACGGGCAACCGGCCGAATTTTCCCGTGGCATGCGGGGAATGCAACTTTCCCTTAAAACCGGATACATTTATAATCGATGGGCACATAACCCCAATTCAGGAATTACCCTAACGGCAGGAGTTGGCTTTTTGCAATCGCGATATTGGATTGATCAGCGCGGAAACAATGTCCCGCAAATTATGGGCGATTATGTGAAAGGCTATGACCGATTATCTAACGGATTGGCTTTGAATCAGTTTTTGGGTTATACCTATTTTCACAACAAAAATTTTTGGCATGTTTATGCCGGAATTGAATTTACGGAAGCTTGGACACAAATTCGCCGCGATTGGGATTTTACGTTGATGCGTCGCGATAATTCAAAATTTTTTGATACCATGACTACTTTTAAAGTAGGGTGGATTATTAGCTTTGTACAACGAGAGTCGGAAGAAATATATTACTACTAAAATATTATAAATGAGAACAATATATTCTTTGTTTATCAATATTTATCGATTTCTCATTTGGGTGGCTTCCATAAAAAATCCCAAAGCAAAGGCATGGATCAGAGGTCGTCGCAACTGGCATACCCGATTAAAAAATGGTTTGAGCAACAACCAAAAACCTGTCATTTGGATTCATTGTTCCAGTTTGGGAGAATTTGAACAAGGAAGACCCATTATTGAGCGATTACGGGATCAACAAAAAAACGTGTTTATTCTTCTAACCTTCTTCTCTCCATCAGGATTCGAAATCCGCAAAAACTACAATAAAGCCGATTACGTTTGCTATCTTCCATTGGACACCCCATGTAACGCTCGAAGATTTATAGAGACGGTTAATCCGGTTGTGGCCATTTTTGTTAAATACGAGTTTTGGTATAACTATCTAAACATTTTGAAAAAGAGAAGTATCCCTGTATGGCTTATTTCGGGAATCTTTAGAAAATCGCAACCATTTTTTAATCCATTCTATGGTAGATGGTTTGCTAAACAACTGAAATGTTTCGACTATTTCTTTATCCAAGATCAATTATCGGGCGAACTTTTAGATTCTATAGAAATTCAAAACTATTCTGTTTGTGGAGATACGCGGTTCGATCGGGTAATTCAGATTGCCGAACAAATCGTTCCTATTGAAGTTGTAGAACGGTTTACCAATGGATTTTTGACAGTAGTTGCAGGAAGTACTTGGCCTAAAGAAGAAGAATATATTGCCCGTTGGTATCAGCAAACAACGAAAAAGGTTAAAATCATTATTGCGCCACACGAAATTCATTCCGGACACATCCAGCAAATCGAACAAAAGTTTAGTGGCAAATCGATTCGATATTCTTCGGCAGTTTTGCAACGCGATCTCGAAAAATACGATGTATTGATTATTGACAATATTGGAATGCTTTCAACAGTTTATTCCTATGGAATGATTTCCATTGTAGGAGGAGGTTTTGGTAAAGGTATTCATAATGTTCTGGAACCTACTGTGTATGGAATTCCTGTAATTTTCGGGCCAAATTATAATAAATTTCGTGAAGCACATCAATTGATAGAAATTGGAGCGGGTTTCCCGGTCAGCACATTTGATCAGTTCAGCACTGTATTAGAAACTTTGATGAACAATGACACTTTGCGGGATGAGATTCGTTTTAAGCTTAATCAATATTTCGCATCAATGAAAGGTTCAGTTGAATTAATAATGCATCGCATTGAACTATTAGGCTTAAATAATAGGTAAAAATACTTATCAACCGATTAAATATCTCATTATTAACAAATTAGTTTAAAATTGTTAATAATTTTTTTTGCTTTGTTAGCAGATTTGGTTGTATTTTCGCTATTGCAAAAATCGGCACAAGAGATATTTCACGAGAGAAGCGATAGATAATCAAAACCAATAATTAATTTTACAGTAATGCTAACAAGCGAGATGGTTCCACCCAAAAAGGAAAGTAAACAAAAAGTGTATTCCTACGATGAGGTTTACCAAGCCACCTTGGAATATTTTAAAGGTGATAAGCTTGCTACTACCGTATGGATTTCAAAGTACGCCTTGAAAGATTCAGATGGGAATCTTTACGAACGTTCACCGGAAGACATGCATTGGCGGATTGCCAATGAGATTGCACGAATTGAAGCACGGTATCCGAATCCGCTCAGTGCACAGCAGGTATTTGAAGTGTTATCGGAATTTAAGTACATTGTTCCCCAAGGAAGTCCCATGGCCGGAATAGGGAACAATTTTCAGGTTGCATCTTTGTCCAATTGCTTTGTGATTGGCAACAAAGGAGAATCCGATAGCTATGGCGGGATTCTGAAGATTGATCAGGAACAAGTTCAATTGATGAAACGTCGTGGGGGAGTGGGGCATGATTTATCCCACATTCGCCCGGCCGGAAGTCCGGTTAAAAACTCGGCGTTAACGTCGACCGGTTTGGTACCGTTCATGGAGCGTTATTCAAATTCGACCCGCGAAGTAGCTCAAGATGGCCGTCGTGGCGCACTTATGCTCACTGTCAGCATAAAACACCCCGATGCTGAGAAATTTATCGATGCCAAGTTGGAAGAGGGAAAAGTAACCGGCGCCAATATCTCCGTGAAGATCGACGACGATTTCATGAAAGCTGTTGTTGAGGAAACTCCTTATTTGCAACAATATCCTGTTGCCAGCAAAAACCCGACTGTAGTAAAAGAGATCAACGCTAAAAAGCTGTGGGAAAAAATAATACACAACGCATGGAAATCAGCGGAACCCGGCATTCTTTTCTGGGATACCATCATCCGCGAATCGGTACCCGATTGCTATGCCGATTTAGGTTTTCAAACCGTATCTACCAATCCATGTGGTGAAATTCCTCTTTGTCCCTACGATAGCTGTCGGTTGTTAGCAATTAACCTTTACGGGTACGTTAAAAATCCGTTTACCTCGCAAGCTACCTTCGATTTTGACCTTTTCCGTAAGCATCTGACCATTGCTCACCGGATGATGGACGATATTATTGACCTTGAGCTTGAAAAGATAGATGCTATCCTTGAGAAAATCAACAACGATCCGGAATCGGAAGAGATTAAGCGCGTTGAGAAAAACCTCTGGCTCAACATCCGACGCAAGGCAACAGAAGGCCGTCGGACAGGTATCGGGATTACGGCTGAAGGCGACATGTTAGCAGCATTAGGTTTGCGTTACGGAAGTACGGAGGCTATCGAATTTAGTGTAAAGGTTCATAAAACTTTAGCCTTGACGGCTTATGCAAGTTCAGTTGAATTAGCCAAAGAACGCGGACCATTTCCGATCTATGACCCGGAGCGCGAAGCCAAAAATCCATTTATCTTGCGTATAAAAGAGGCCGATCCGGTTCTTTACAATAACATGGTAACCTACGGGAGACGAAACATCAGCATGCTAACTGTAGCCCCCACAGGAAGTACAAGTATCCTTACCCAAACTACATCAGGAATTGAACCGGTATTTAAACCGATATATCGCCGAAACCGAAAGGTCAACCCAAACGATAAAGATGTGAAAATATCGCATCGCGATGCCGTTGGCGATTACTGGGAAACTTTCACCGTGATTCATCATAAATTTATTGAATGGATGAAAATCAACGGATATTCGGTTGAAGAAGTGGAACAAATGTCCGATGAAGAAATTGAGCAGTTGGTAGAAAAATCGCCCTATTATAAAGCTACCGCTAACGATGTGGACTGGATTAACAAAGTTCGCATGCAAGGTGCCATTCAAAAATGGGTTGATCATAGCATCAGCGTAACGGTTAATCTACCGGAAAATATTACTGAGGAAATGGTAGCCAAAGTTTATTTGGAAGGATGGAAAGCCGGATGTAAGGGCATAACAGTTTATCGGGAAGGTAGTCGCACCGGAGTTTTGGTGTCGAACAAAGATGATAAAAAGGCCACACAGGAGCTAAAACGACCCAAAGAACTCGAAGCGGATGTGGTGCGCTTTAAAAATGGAATAGAAAATTGGATAGCTTTCATTGGTTTGATGGATGGAAAGCCCTACGAAATTTTTACCGGTCTTTCTGACGATGATGTATTGCCTGTGCCCGCTGGCGTTACTCATGGTAAAATTATCAAAAACAAAGACGAAGATGGTAACACTCGTTACGACTTTCAATACATCAACAAATTTGGCTACAAAACCACGATTGAAGGCTTATCGCATAAGTTTAATCCTGAATTCTGGAATTATGCTAAATTGATCTCAAGCGTGTTACGATATGGAATGCCCATTGAGAACGCCATTCCCTTGATCGATTCCTTACATTTCGATAACGAATCCATCAACACTTGGAAAGCTGGGGTCGGACGTGCATTGAAGCGATATATCCCCGATGGAACTGTCGCAAAAGGGAAAAAATGCAAGAATTGCCAGTCAACCAATCTTATTTATCAGGAAGGATGTTTAATATGTTCCGACTGTGGTTCGTCGGAATGTGGTTAGGATCTTTTTAGTATCTCTGTTGTTGAAAAGCCATCGAATTTTTCGATGGCTTTTTTTATTGCAGAGCTAAAAAAGAAAACCCCGCGAAAAGCGGGGTTGGAAAAATTGAATCTACAAACAGACTCATACTTTTGATATACGATTTAAACCCAATGCCTTGAGAATAATTCGTGGTAGAGATTTTTCCGGATTTCGTTTGGTTAGATCAATAAACCAGTTCCATTTTTTCATGATAGGGACTTTATGGGTTTCCACAAATTCAATAAGTGTTCCTTCCGGCGCTTGAATGTAGCTGAAATGTCCGGCAGCTTCGCCCATATCAAAGCTGTTGTTGCTGTCAACGGTGAAAGGAAAACCTTTTTGCTGACAAGTGTTTCGCATAGCGGCCATTCCTTGGATATCAAAGCAAAGATGAATGAATCCCGGGTCGCCCCACATTCTTCCTTCGAAAATATCTTTTGGCGTTCTAGATTTTACTTCGATTAGTTCGATCTCCGAGGAACCAAGAATGGGGGCAAAGGCACCTTTTCGCGGTTCGGGATGGGTGAGTAAAACCCGGCGAAACGTTTCGCCGCCTCCTTTCAGTGGGGTGAAATCGACAAACGATTGCTCTATGTCGTAAATCAACGTTTGGTATCCCAAAATTTCACCATAAACTACCAAACTTTCCTCTATGTTGCGAACACCAATAATGGCTCCATAAACCCCGCCGGATGGAACTTTGGTTTTGGTAAAATATTCTGGGGTTTCTACAAATTCAAATATATTCCCGTAAAGGTCTTCAACAAAAAAATGTTTTTTTCCGTCGGGGCGAGAGGTAACATCTCCAAGTATTTTAGTTGCAACGTTTTGCTGGTATTGGTAAGCTTTGTTGATGTCAGGGCATTTCATTTTTGTTACATTAATTCCCAAATCGCCCAAACTAAGAGGTTTATCAATAGGTTGTGGTTTTTTTCCGGTGTGTTGCCAGATTTCAAAACCGCCTCCACCAAGCATATTGAAGGCTAAGGCTGCATGACGTTCTCGCTTTTCTCCGCCGGTGTGCGGAAGCATAAGCTCTGCCACGGCTCTTTCTTCAAAAATACGGATATCCATTCCAAAATGTGTGATATACCAATTCCATGCTTCGTGGAAATTGGCTACTCCTACTCCCATTTGTTGTATTCCGCTTATGATGTATTTGTTCATAAATTATTGATTTTGAAAGCTTTAATTATCGAGTTTCAACACTGCAAGAAATGCTTTTTGGGGTACTTCAACATTTCCAATTTGACGCATCCGTTTTTTTCCCTTTTTTTGTTTCTCCAACAGCTTGCGTTTACGCGTTATATCGCCTCCGTAACATTTTGCCGTAACATCTTTTCGCAATGCTTTTACTGTTTCCCTAGCAATGATTTTTGATCCGATTGCTGCTTGAATGGCAATATCGAATTGTTGTCGAGGTATGAGTTCTTTGAGTTTCTCGCAAATTTTTCGGCCAAATTCGTAGGCATTGTCAGTATGAAGAAGAGTTGAAAGAGCATCCACCGGCTCGCCGTTTAAAAGAATATCGAGTTTAACAAGTTTAGCAGGGCGATAATCGCTCAATTGATAATCGAACGATGCATATCCTTTGGAAATACTTTTGAGTTTGTCGTAGAAGTCGATGACAATTTCTGCCAATGGTAAATCGAAACGAATTTCAACCCGATTGCCTGTTAGGAATACCTGGCTTTTGAGTTCACCGCGTTTACCGATACATAGGGTCATAATATTGCCTAGAAACTCGGTTCTTGTAATTATTTGTGCATGGATGTAAGGCTCCTCAATAGTTTCAATGAAATTCACCGGTGGTAGTCCTGAAGGATTGTGTACTTCAAGAGTTTCACCTTTGGTATTGATCACTCTGTAACTAACGTTTGGAACCGTGGTGATAACATCCATATCGAATTCCCGTTCGAGGCGCTCCTGAATGATTTCCATATGAAGCAGACCAAGGAAGCCGCATCGGAATCCAAACCCGAGTGCTGCCGATGATTCGGGAACAAAGGATAACGAGGCGTCGTTGAGTTGCAATTTTTCTAGCGATGTTCGCAGGTCTTCAAAGTCGTCGGGGTCAACCGGATACATGCCTGCAAAAACCATGGGTTTAACATCTTCAAACCCTGAAATAGCTTTATCGCATGGGTTGGCAACGTGGGTAATGGTGTCGCCTACTTTTACTTCGCGCGCCGCTTTAATCCCACTAATGATATAACCCACATTGCCGGCACTGATGCTATCGGTGGGATAATATCCAAGTTTTAGAATTCCTATTTCTTCGGCGTTGTATTCTTTACCTGTATTGACAAACTTCACAAGATCTTTGGTTCGGATAGTTCCGTTGAATACTTTGAAATAGGCTATAATTCCGCGGAATTGATTGAAAACACTATCGAAAATCAAGGCCTGAAGGGGTGCATCAGGATTGCCGGTAGGCGGTGGGATTCTTTCAACGATTGCGGCAAGGATTTTCTCAACACCTAACCCTGTACGACCGGAGGCTTCGATGATTTCTTCGGATTTACATCCAAGTAGATCTATGATTTGATCGCGCACTTCTTCCGGATTGGCATTGGGCATATCCATTTTGTTAAGCACGGGAATAATTTCCAAATTATGCTCAATAGCCATATACAGGTTGCTTATGGTCTGTGCCTGAATTCCTTGGGTTGCATCTACAACCAGCAGAGCACCTTCGCATGCGGCAATTGACCGTGATACCTCGTAGGAAAAATCCACGTGTCCCGGAGTGTCGATCAGGTTTAGGATATATTCTTCCCCATCGGAGTGTTGATAGCGCATTTGAATTGCGTGACTTTTAATTGTGATACCACGTTCCCGTTCCAGATCCATATTGTCGAGCACCTGTTCCCGGAGTTCTCGTTCAGAAATGGTTTGTGTGGTTTGCAACAGGCGATCGGCCAACGTACTTTTTCCGTGATCGATGTGGGCTATGATGCAGAAATTTCTGATATTCTTCATCGAATGTGGGTTAATATGGAGATTTTATTGTTTGATGATCAATATTTTTTGAGCTGCAAAGATAGAAAAAAATCTGTTTTTGGGGAATACCCTTCCGCCTAAAAGCAAGAAATCAGCCAAGTCAGTTTTAAACTAAATGTGAAAAACTTTTGTATTTTTGTAATGGATTATCACCAAAATGATACGCGCTGTAATAATAGACGATGAGCCCCTTGCGGTGGAGGTTTTAGATCGTTTCCTCAATCTTTATCCCGACTTGGAGGTTGTTGGCAAGTTTACCAATCCGGTAATGGCATTGGATAAAATTTCTGACCTTCTTTGCGATGTTATTTTTCTTGATATCGATATGCCGGGAATCGATGGGTTGAGTTTTGCTCAAAAAATCGAATCGCTTGAGAATCGCCCATATATTGTTTTTGTAACGGCTCATCGGGATTATATGCTTGATGCTTTACGTGCCCATGCCTTCGATTTTCTTTTAAAACCAGTTGTTCAGGATGTCTTGACGGATTGTTTAAATCGCATTGACCTTGCAATTGTTGGAGAAATAAAAAATAGGCATTATGGCGACAAATCGGTTTTGGATAAACCCATAAAAATTAATTCGCGCACGGGTTTTGTAATTTTTAAACCCAGAGAAATCATTGCCATTGAAGCCGAGGGCAGCTATTGTTCGGTTATTTTACCCTTCGATAAAATCCTATTTTCCTATAATCTGAAGAAAATCGAATCTTTTTTACCTGGTAGATATCTTTTGCGAATAAGCCGTTCGGCATTTATCAATCCGCAGTATTTCCGAAGCTTGGATAAGAAAAAGGGGGTAGTATTGCTTGTTTGCGGAGATCGGAAGTTTGAAGTGCCCATATCACAAAACTTCATACCCGTTATCGAAAACTTTTTTGAAAATGATCCAACGAATCTATCGTCTCATTCTGAAGCATTCGATTGATTTGAAATGGTCATAACTAGCCATTTTTTTGTTTATAAAAAATCATAAAATCAGTTAAGTAACACTATTTTTTCGATTTGTTTGAAACATTTCAGGCAAAGTTATGTTTTATTGTAAACGAATTAATAAAAATCACACGCCATGATCGATTTAACTACAACCTACATGGGATTGCATCTCAAAAATCCTCTTATTGTTGGATCCAGCGGTTTAACAGCCGATTTCGACGATGTTATGGAGATTGCCATGCAAGGGCCCGGAGCTATTGTTCTAAAATCGCTTTTTGAAGAAGAAATTCAGTATGAACTCGAGCAGGATATGCTACAAATGACAGCTCGGCCTTATGTGTATCCTGAAACGTTTGACTACATGGATTCCACTTTGAAAAAAGACAGAATTCGTGAATATTTAGAACTTATTCAAAATCTTAAGTCAGCTACTGATGTACCAATCATTGCCTCCATTAATTGCGTATCAGATCAAAAATGGACCTACCTTGCCAAAGAAATTGAGGCAGCCGGAGCCGATGGACTTGAGCTTAATTTATTTATTCTTCCCAGCGATTTGAATCGAAGCTCCGAAGATATGGAACAGGTCTATTTTTCAGTGATAAGAAAGGTTAGAGAGAATACTAATTTACCTATTGCAGTTAAAATCAGCTATTATTTTAACAATTTGGCACAATTCATTAAAAAATTGTCATTAGAGAAAATCGAGGCAATTGTGTTGTTCAACCGATTCTATTCGCCCGACATTGACATTGAAAATTTTGAAATCACCAGCGGTAATGTTTTGTCAACATCAGGCGATATAAGTATGCCACTACGTTGGATAGCTATGATGAGCGGTCGGGTTAATTGCGATTTGGCAGCATCAACCGGCGTTAGTTCCGGAAGCGATATGGTGAAACTGCTTTTGGCCGGTGCCACCGCAACTCAGGTAGTTTCAGAACTTTATCGTAGTGGGAACGTGACAATAAAACTGATGCTTAAAGACCTCGAAAATTGGATGGTTCGTAAAAAGTTTGAATCAATCTCGGACTTTCGTGGAAAACTTGCACAAACAGAATCTACCGACCCGGCTGCTTATGAGCGAGCTCAGTTTATGCGACACTTTTCAAACTTTATTCGTTACAATCCATAATTGATTTAGTGGTTTGATTTGTTGAAACCGTTTTAAAGGCACATTGCGCCTAAAAAACGGTTTTTTTTCTTATTGCTCTAGTTTTTCGGTTCTACTGAATGTCAAAGTCGCGAAGAGCCTCTAAACTAATTTCGATGAATTTGTCTAAAGGAAGTCCAATCTTTTCGCACTCGAGAATATTTTCGCGTTTAACCGAGGCAGCAAAAGCCTTTTCTTTCATGCGTTTTTTGATGGATGAAGGTTTTACGCTTGAAATCTTCTTGTCGGGATAGACAAGTGCTGTGGCAAATATCAATCCTGTGATTGTTTCTCCGGCAGCAAGAGCATGGTGAAATTTCTTTGTTCGGGCTTTGCCATGAGCAGCATCTTCGTTATGAAGCATAATGGCTTCCACAATTTCCTGATCAATGCCATTTTCTTGAAGAATCTCAACTGCTTTCATTCCATGGGTTAGGGGATCTGCTTGGGTAATTTCCACGTCAATATCATGAAGCAATCCGGCTATACCCCATTTTTGTTCATCCTCGTTGAAGTATTTTGCCAATGCTTGCATCACTCTTTCAGATGCCAAGCAATGAAGGATCATTTTTTCGTTTTTCACCCATTGACTTAAAAGTTTAATAGCGTTTTCTCGTTCCATTTTTTTTCATTCTAATGAACTATTGTTTTTGTTAGATTGTTTAACAGTAAATCAACCTATGATTAGAATCCGGCATAGAATCATTATTCTCACCCTGTTAGTTTCGGCAACAACGTCGCTGATTGTGGGGGTTATATCTATTGCCGGAGTTAGCAAAATTATAAAAAAAGAGGCGGAAGATAAACTATTAATGATCACCATTACTCAATCTTTGGAATTTGAAACTGAATTGAGAAAAATAACTGATTTATCTCTTAATCTGGAATCTATTTTAAAAGGAGTTATAGAGGGGCATGGTTTACCCCAATCTGAAAGAGAGATGTTTCAGCTAAAAAGCGCGATTGATCCAATAGTTCAAAACTATTTACGTTTGCTAAAACCACGTACTTGCTGGATTATCTTTAACCCCGGTCTTGTTCCCGGCAAACACACGATTAGTTATGAAGATCTAGATGCTGATGGGATCTATATTCGTGAACCTGAATATTCTGTCAATGATTTTGATTTGAACGATTCTTCCATGGAATGGTGGACAAAGGCCATTAAGGTGGGATCGGTGTGGACAAAGCCCTATTTTTGGGAAAATTGGAATGTTGAATTGATTTCCTACTCTAGAGCCGTTTTTCATGAAGGGAAATTAGTGGCTTGTGTCGGAAGCGATTTTGATTTGACAATGCTTAAAGAGAAATTGAGTAGGATAACAGTTTATCAATCCGGTAATATGGCTATTTGGAACGAAGAGTTAAAACTAGTTTATCATCCTTATTTTTATGGAAAGGCGATATCGAGCATTCTAGACAGTTCCAATTACCATAATCTTAAAACCGATTTGCAACGCCGCGATCAAGGGATTTTTATTTATCAAATGGGTAATGAGAATAAAATTCTAGCCTATAAAAAATTGTCGAATGGATGGTATATGGCATCAATTGCTCCTTGGAATGAGATCTTCGCATCGATTAGAAAGGTTTGGAGAACAATATTATTAATAATCGGCTTAGGGGCGTTTTTGGGAGTTTTGATGTCGTTATGGATAAGTGTCACCATCACAAGCCCGGTTCAGCAATTGGTTTATCTTTTCCAGCAAGGATCTGAGGGGTATCTGACAATTAGGGCGCCACGCTCTAAAATATATGAAATCAATGCATTGGCACAGCATTTTAATCATTTGATGAATACCGTCCAACAAACGATTGAACAATTACGACAATCGGAAGAAGAACTGAAACAGGCAAAGGAAAAGGCTGAAGAGTCGGATCGGTTAAAGAGTGAATTTCTTTCCAACATAAGTCATGAGATTCGTACACCCTTAAACGCTATTGTAGGATTTTGTCAGTTAATAACTACCAGTGAAGTTGATAATTCTACCAAGGATCAATTTCTACAATACATTTATCTGAGTAGTTCAAAACTAACGGATATGGTTGAAGATATTGTGTTGTTTAGTCAGATTCATCAAAATACAATTCAGCCCAAACCAAAAGAGGTTGATATTATTCAAACCTTGCATTCCATTTTTGATGAAACTGAAAGAACTTATAAAGAATATTTTAATCGTGTAAACCTAATATTATCCATTCCCGCCTCCATTAGCAGTCTGAATTTAGTTACCGATACATCAATGATTCATCGAATTTTCAGAAGCTTAATATCTAATGCTGTGAAATTTACCAAAGAGGGATATATTAAATTTGGGATTTCTTCAATAGAAAATGAAAAGGTTTATTTCTTTGTTGAGGATACAGGTATAGGCATTCCCGAAGATCAAAAAGACCGGATTTTCATGCGTTTCTATAAATATCAACCCTTTAACGATCATTTTGCTGAAGGTATTGGGTTGGGACTTTCATTATCAAAAGATCTGGCAAATATGCTTGGTGGTGATATTTGGATTGAATCTCAGTTAAATATTGGCACTAAGGTAATTTTTACTATTCATAAAACTCATTCAGATAAACCAATTTAAAAGCATCACATTATGAAAAAATCTCTTTTAGTGCTCATCTTCGTAGGAATGCTATATCCTGTTTATTCGCAGGATATCGAAATTAGCGATGAAAAAGGCTCACCGGTTAATTTTGGAGTGGATTTGTATAACCGATATGTTTGGAGAGGGTTGTTATTTAGCGATGCTCCTAATATACAACCATGGATTTCTGCCGATTGGAAGGGACTTACATTTATGTGTTGGGGAAGCTACGCCACTTCACGCGATTATTCTGAAGTGGATATTTTTCTGTCGTATAAATGGAATGGTCTTACCATCGGATTGAACGATTATTTTAATCCATCGATTGATGGTGTTAGAAACGATTATTCTATTTGGAAAGAGACAACCACACCGCATTTGGTAGAGGCCTATCTGATGTATAAACTACCGGTTGAGAAGTTCCCCTTTGAATTCACCGCTAGCACTTTTGTTTATGGAGCCGATCGTGACGAAAATTTAAAAAATCGGTATTCCACCTATGTAGAATTGCTCTACCCTTTTGTGTCAGGAAGTAACAATATTTCTCTTTTTGCCGGAGCCACAGTTAATAAAGGCTATTATGCGACCAAAGCAGCATTTGTGAATGTGGGAGGTAAATTTTTGAGAAACATTAAGGTTACCCAAGATTTTGAAATTCCATTGACTGCCTCTCTGATTTTCCATCCGGAAAATCGGAATGTATTTTTAGTGGTGGGTTTCAGCTTTTAATCATCAACAAATTAAGCAACTATGAAAACTGAAAAATTTGTTTCAATAAGCCGTAAACTTTCCTTAATAGTCGGTTTTGGCATGTTTATGTTAGCTTCGGTGATCATCGCCATAAGTGCTATACAAACTCACAAAGAGGCCATCCGTTCATCCATTTCGGAGGTAAAAGCCCTTGGGGGGGAATTTAGTTTGAAAATCCAACGTGAAATGGAAAAAGCGATGTTGGCTTCAAGAGCCATGGCCGATGCTCTATCAGCTGTGGGGAATCAAGATAATCCCTTGAAAATTTCGCGTGAAGCTGCCCAACTTATGGGAGAAAAGGTTCTTTTCTCAAATCCCGAATTTTTGGGTTTTACTCTTGCTTTTGAACCCAATGCTTTTGATGCTAACGATGCGGCCTTCATTAATGCTCCGGCTCACGACGCAACAGGACGTTTTTTGACCTATTTGACCAAAATGGAGAATGGGAAAGCGGCTCGTGAGGTTTTAATCGATTATGAGACTCCTGAAAAAGGTCCTTGGTATTGGGAACCCAAAAAACGCATGAATGAATTTGTTACCGAGCCGGTAATCTATCCGGTTCAGGGTAAAGATGTTTTGATGGTTTCATTTATGACTCCAGTTATTAACTCGGGGCGTTTTCTAGGAGTTACCGGCATTGATTACCCTATAGATTTTATGCAAAAAATGGCGCTTGAGGCACGGTTCTATGATGGTAATTATAAATTAGCGATTTTATCCAATAATGGAGTTTTTGCTGCCAATACAGAAAGACCGGAGTTAATTAATCAGCCGATGAGTGCTGAAAACTCGTTTGATGTTGAGAAACAAATACAGCGAATCCAAAGAGGAGAGGCATATGATTTACAAAGAGAAAATTATTTATGGATTTACACTCCATTTCGCGTTGGGAAAGCTTCCGATTATTGGCAAGTTAGGCTTGCTATTCCATTACAAATTGTCACACAGAATGCCTATCGGCTGATGATAAGTCAAATTATTGTTGGGTTGATTTTAATTCTTATCGGGATAGCTATTCTTGTTTGGTATGTTACACGATTAATGGCACCTCTTGTTGAGGTTTCCAAATTAGCCGATAAAGTTGCTAATGGAGATTTGACGTTTGTTTTGGAAAATAAGCCCACCAACGACGAGATAGGTATTGTACAACATTCATTTCAGCAAATGCAGAAACAACTGAGTGGGATAATTCAAGAGATTACTGAAACTGCTGAGAATATCTCCGAATCAAGCAATTATGTCAGTTCGGCTAGTCAAACTCTGTCGCAAGGTGCCTCTGAACAAGCCTCCAGTGCTGAGGAAGTATCGGCTACGATGGAACAAATGACTGCTAATATTCAGCATAATACCGCCAATGCCAAAGAGGCAGAGAAGATTATTCGAAAAGTTACCGGTGAGGTTGGTGAGAGTGCTGAATCGGCGAAAGTTTCAGCAAAAACAATGAATGAAATTGCTGATAAAATAGGCTTCATAAACGAGATTGCACGACAAACCAACATCTTAGCCCTAAATGCTGCGGTTGAGGCAGCCCGGGCTGGGGAATACGGAAAAGGCTTTGCAGTGGTTGCCGCTGAGGTACGTAAATTAGCCGAAAGAAGCCAACTGGCTGCGGTTGAAATTGATGAACTATCGAAAAAGGCTAAGGCTATTGCCGGACAAACCGAGTCGAAAATGCGTGAGTTGGTACCGGAAATCGAGAAATCGAGTCGGTTGATTCAGGAAATCAATGCAGCATCCTTCGAACAAGCAAAAGGTTCTGAGCAAGTAAACACTGCTATTCAGCAACTTTCGCTTGTTACCCAACAAAATGCGTCTTCTTCGGAAGAATTGGCCACCAATGCTGAAGAAATGGCATCCAAAGCCGATAGCATGAAAGAACAAATATCGTTTTTCCGCATTTAAAGAAATCAGCAAACAAAGGGACGCAATCGGGCGTCCCTTTGTTGTTATGATGGTTCTAATAAGATTTCTTATTGTTTATTCAAAGATTACACGAAACGTTTGATTACCTAACGATTGCCCTTGAATCATTAACAGATAAACACCCTGCTTCGGAATATTTTTCCCTTGGATATCCACCCGATTATTTCCAGGAATAATTCGGGTTTTCATAAATTCGACGACACGTCCGGTCAAATCGCAAAGCATCATTTCGATATCATCCACTGTATTGGTCTCAACCTCTATTGTAAGCGCAGAACGCGCAGGATTGGGGAAAACGAATATTTGATGATCAAAGGGTTTTTCGGTGGGTTTAATGCCAACCACGTAAATACTGTCGGAAATAATCCTTCGGTTTGTATAGAGACGATATTCGCCGGGGGCAAGGGTTAACATTATGGAAGGTTGGGAAACATTTATTGAGTCTTGAGTGAAGAATTCATACCAAATTCCGGTGTGAGGAAAGGTGAATCCAAATGATGCACTATTGACGTCGAAATTTCCTAAAACCACTGCATTCATGTCGGGGTGGTTTAGTTTTATCCATTTTTGTGCTCCGCCGAGTGAAGTTTGAAAATCGTTGGTCTGAAACACAGGGAAACGGTGTCGCAAATGAATCATTTTAGCATAGGTAGCGTGTAGGTTCCAACGATTTGGATCGTTGATATAGTGCCATCGGATAGGCTTACGTCCGGTTCGGCCGTTGTAATCAATAGAGACGTCGTAGCCCAATTCGGCAAATTGCCAAATCATTTTTGGTCCGGGAACGGCCAAAAAGAAGGTTGTGGCTAATTCGCAGCGTTTTAGACCAATTTCTAAATTTTTTACGTCGTGATTTGGGTTGGTGCTATTGCCGTATTGCAAGTTTTTGTACATGAGTCGCTCTTCGTCATGGCTTTCCATATAGCCCACAAGATGCGGAACGTTCCATCCACGTGATTTATAGGAAATACCTGATAAATTGGAATTTGCAACCCATCCCATAGTGGCTTCGTTGAAATTGTAGTTAAGATTTCCCCATAACATCATTCCCTTTCCTTCGTGTGAACGGTATTCTGCCAGTTCTTTTTCCTCCGAATTTTCGCATAAATGCTCCAGAATGATATATGCATTAGGCTTGACAGCCCAGATCTGATCGGCCATTCGTTTTAAATGGAAAATACGTTGTGAATTGTAGTCCGACCCATCGTTGCCACTTGGTTGGTTGGTAAAACCTTTGGTAAAATCAAACCGAAAACCGTCGATTCGAAATTCTTCGATCCAAAATCGGTTAATGCGGTCAATCAAAGTCTGCGTATGGGGTGATGCGTGGTTGAAGTCGTACCCCCAACAGTATGGTGGATGCGGACAAGTTTGGTTATACCATGGATTGTCGGCGGAAGGTTGTCCCCATTGACTAGCATTAGCATTAAAATACATTTGAACAAACGGACTCTGTCCAAACGAATGGTTCAGTACCAGATCAATAATTACTGCAATACCGCGGGCATGGCATTCGTCAATAAATCGTTTGTAATCGTTTTTACGCCCGTAGGATTTGTCGGTGGCAAAATAGAAACTTGGGTTGTAACCCCAACTGTCGTTGCCTTCAAACTCGTTGATTGGCATAAGTTCAATGGCGTTTATTCCAAGATCTTGCAGATAATCGAGTTTTTCAATGACATCTTTAATATCGTCGCTTTCAACAAAGTCACGGATGTGTAACTCGTAAATAACCAGATTTTCTTTGGCGGGAGGAATGAAGTTGTTGGTTTGCCATTGGTATGTATCGACGGAAATTTGAAAAACAGAAGCAATACCTGTCGTTTTATTTTCGGGATAAGCCAACATGCCGGGATAATTGGTGGCCGAAATGTAACGATCGTTCCACGGGTCGCTGATTTTTTCCGTAAAAGGATCGGCAATTCTGAGTTGTCCGTCTATCCAATACTGATAAATGTACTCTTGGTTGGGATTCAGACCTGAGATGCGAACCCAGTGATAAAGACTATCGGGAGTTCGTTTCATATAGTTCCAATCGGTGGCTTGCCAGTCAGAAAAATCGCCGATAGCAAACACAAATTCTTTCTTTTTGGATGGATCCCACAAAGCTAAGATTGCTTGATCATTGTCGGTAATATTGACTCCGGGTTTTATGCCATCGGGCATTGGCTCATAAATCACCGACGGGCGGACATAAAACGTCAGTGAATCAGAAATTGTTCCTCCGTTTGATTGACCAACAGCTTTTATTTTGTGAGTTCCGGTTTGTTGTGTTGTGTAACTGTAATTGAGCGTGGAATTGTTTGTCGAAGCTACTTGGGTTTGGTTAATAAACAAAGTGATCGAAGTAACCCCGTTGGCCGATACTGAAATATTGACAACATTCCCCACATCATAGAGCGATTCGAGTATTGTTGGAGATGTGATCCGTAGGGTGGTTCCGGCTTCAACCACATTGATAAACAAGTCGTCGGTTTGTTGTTGTGCGTTGGAACTTCGGAACACAAACGCCATTTTTTGGATCTTTTTAGATGTTGGCACGCCATAGAAAGCAAAAACAGTAGGCTTAATCTTTAATTGATAAAGATCGGTACCTAATCTTGTTAATGCCGGTTGGGTTGTGTTATTTCCCCAGTCGCCTATGACATATTGCCAATTACTGTTGCCTTCAACGATTACACCCGTGTGCGTATAAACCGTTCCGGTGTAGCCTTGGAGCGGCGTTCCGGCGGCGTTAAAAATAATGGTAACTGAATCGTTGGCCGTAGGAAGGGCTGGTGTTGAACTAATAATCTGCCCTTTAGTCTGAAAAAAACAGACCAGAACAGCAGAGACGGAGAGAAGGAACTTTTTCATAGTGGAATCCGCTTATTTTATCAATAAAAAATACTTTTGAGTTACCTTTGGTTTTAATGCTTGAGTGAAGAATTAATGCTTTTAATGGTTTTGAATGCAATATATATAAACCCAAAATTGTCATTAGAACTCGAATAATGGAGGTGAGTTGATATTATTTA